>NZ_BAABAB010000007.1:66475-200200 GCF_039537205.1 Microlunatus ginsengisoli
CGGGGTGCGGAGTCGCGCGGGTGTGGCTGGCCGGGGTGCGGAGTCGCCGCCGGGACGGTCAGCCCTTGTGCAGGGCGGGATGGGCGCCGGCGGCGACGAGGTCGGCGACACCGCTGCGCGGGTCGCGGCCGGTGACCAGAGCCTCGCCGACCAGGACCACGTCGGCGCCGGCTCGGGCGAGCTCGATCACGTCGTGCGGGCCGCGGACGCCCGACTCCGCCACCCGGACGATGCCGTCGGGAATCTGCGGGGCGAGCCGGGCGAAGGTGCCCGAGTCGACCTCCAGGGTCTGCAGGTTGCGGGCGTTCACGCCGATCAGGCGGGCGCCGGCGGCGACCGCGCGGCTGACCTCCTCGGCGGTGTGCACCTCCACCAGCGGGGTGAGGCCGATCGACTCGGCCCGCTCGATCAGGCAGACCAGTTCGTAGTCCGACAGCGCCGCCACGATCAACAGCACCAGGTCGGCGCCCGCCGCCCGGGCCTCGAACAACTGGTACGCCGTGACGACGAAGTCCTTGCGCAGCACCGGCACCGACACCGCGAGCCGGACATCGACCAGGTCGTCCAGGCTGCCGCCGAACCGGCGGCCCTCGGTCAGCACGGAGATCGCCGCGGCGCCGCCCGCCTCGTATTCGGCCGCGAGCGCCGCCGGATCGTCGATCGGGGCGAGCGCCCCCTTGCTCGGGCTGGACCGCTTGACCTCGGCGATCACCGCGACCCCGGGGCCGGAGAATCTCGGCATCGGGTCGATCGCGGGATCGATCTGGGCGACCCGCTGCTTGAGCCGGTCCAGGCTCACCCGAGCCTGCCGGACCGCGAGGTCCTCGCGTACTCCGGCGACGATCTCGTCCAGGACGCCCACGGTGGCTGCCGCCTCGATCAGTCGGCGCCGAAGCCGAGCTTGCGCAGCACGACGGTGGCGATCAGTCCGATGACGAGGATGACGACGGCGATGATGACGACGATCCAGTTGGGATGCGGCGGGATCACGAAGCCGATGCCGCCGACGATGAACGCGAGCAGCGCGATCAGTGAACCGGCCCAGGCCGCGGGCGTACGTCCGTGGTGGACGTGCTTCGCCGGCCGATCGTCGGCTGCGTGCTGGCCGGTGGCCGTTCGTGCCCCCGACGAGGATGTCGATGTCATGGCGTCCTTCGTCCAGCGCCACGCTCCGGCCCCGGGAAACCCCAGAAATCCTGGAGCGGCCTCAAGACGGTTCGCGGCGGGTGTCTGTTCCTCCTTGAGGATCCATTGTGTCCCCTGTGGGATCGGATTGCACATCGGGGTGCGGCGAGCCGTCCGCCGCGCTCATCTCGCTGGGTTCGGCCGGTTCCGGATCGATCGCGGTCGGGTCCTCGCCGGCATCCATCGCCTTCCAGGCACTCGCCGGATCGTCGGCCAGCTCGGTCGGCGCGCCCGCGGCCGCGCGGTCGAAGCGGGCGGTCCGGACCGGCCACCGGCCGGCGCGGAGAAGCATCGTCAGCGCGCCGGCGGTCCCGGCCAACCCGGCCAGGGCGTAGATCCACGGCCAGGCGGTCGGGGCCAGGGCGAAGCTGTCGGCGAGCGTCACCTGGGCGAGCCGGTCGAGCACGCCCTGACTCGTCGGCTGCTGCCGGAGCAAGCCGGTGACCGCCAGGCCGAGCCCGGTCAGCGCCAGCACGACCGCGATCACCCGCCGGCCGCGGGCGCGCAGCACGAGCCCCAGCAGCGCGCCGGCCAGCAGCACGGCGGCGAGCGCCCAGGTCAGTCCCCCGCTGGCCTGGTTCCCGGTGAAGCTGACGCTGGTGCCACCGCCGCTGGCCCGCCACCAGGCCTGGCTGCCGGCGACCAGGCCGAGCGCCCCGCCGAGCAGCAGCCCGGCGAACGCGAGCGCCCGGCTCCGAGCGGCCGATGGAGCGGTCGCGGGCAGGCTCATCCGGCCGGGACGAAGGTCTGGGCGACAGCGATGGCGCGGACCACGGCGGCCGCCTTGTTCTGCGACTCCTGGTCCTCGGTCGGCGGGTCGGAGTCGGCGACGATGCCGCCGCCGGCTTGGACGTACGCCGTGCCGTCCTTCAGCACCGCCGTCCGGATCGCGATGGCGGCGTCGGCGTCGCCGCCGAACGCGAAGTAGCCCACGATCCCGCCGTACAGCGCGCGGCGGGACACCTCGAGGCCGTCGATGATCTCCATCGCCCGGACCTTCGGCGCACCGGACAGGGTGCCGGCCGGGAAGGCGGCCAGCACCGCGTCGAGCGCGCTCCGGCCGGCGGCGATCTCGCCGGTCACCGTGGACTCCAGATGCATGATGTGGCTGTAGCGGCGGACCTCCATGAACTCCACCACCGCGACCGTGCCCGGCCGGCAGACCCGGCCCAGGTCGTTGCGGCCGAGGTCGACCAGCATCACGTGCTCGGCCCGCTCCTTCGGGTCGGCGAGCAGCTCGGCCTCCAGCGCGGCGTCGTGCTCCGGCGTCGAGCCCCGGGGCTTGGAGCCGGCGATCGGGTGGGTCACCGCGGTGTCCCCCTTGACCGTGACCAGCGCCTCCGGTGAGGAGCCGACGATGTCGAACGGGTTGCCGTCGGGATCGGTGAGCCGCAGCAGGTACATGTACGGGCTCGGGTTCAACAGCCGCAGCACCCGGTAGACGTCCAGCGCGTCGGCGCTGGTGTCGACCTCGAACCGCTGGCTGACCACGATCTGGAACGCCTCGCCCGCCTTGATCTCCTCCACCGCGGCCGCCACCGCCGACTGGAACTGCTCCGGCGTGCGCTGCCGGCGGATCGGCAGCGCCTGGCCGAAGTCGGCGCCGACCACCGCGGACGGGGCCGGCTCGGCCAGCGCCCTGGTCATCTGCTCGACCCGGGCGACTGCGTCGGCGTACGCGTCGTCGACCCGGTCGTCGCTGGCGTCCCAGTTGTAGGCGTTCGCGATCACCCAGACCTCCCGGTCGTAGTGGTCGAGCACGACCAGGTCGGAGGCGAGCAGGAAGGCCAGCTCCGGGATGTCGATGTCCTTCGGGTTGGAGTCGGGCAGCTTCTCCAACCGGCGGACGGCGTCGTAGCCCAGGTAGCCGACCATGCCGGAGGTGAGCGGCGGCAGCCCGTCCCCGTGCGGCGTTCGCAGGATCTCCAGCGTCTCGCGCAGGGCCGTCAGCGGATCGCCCTCGGTCGGCAGGCCGGCCGGGACCTTCCCCTGCCAGGCGACCTGGCCGCCCACCTCGGTGAGCACGGCGGCGGAGCGGACGCCGACGAAGGAATAGCGCGACCAGGTGCCCTGCTCGGCGGACTCCAGCAGATAGCTGCCGGACCGGTTGCCGGCCAGCTTGAGATAGAGGCTGATCGGCGTTTCGGCGTCGGCCAGCAGCCGGCGATAGACCGGGATCACCCGGTGGGTCCTCGCCTGCTCGCGAAAGCCCTCCAGCGCCGGCACGACGGCGCCGATCATGCGCCGAGCTCCTCAGCGAGCAGCACGCGGGCATCGAAGCAGGTCCGGTCCCCGGTATGACAGGCGGCGCCCTCCTGGTCCACCTTGACCAGCAGGGTGTCGCCGTCGCAGTCGAGTCGCACCTCGCGAACCCACTGCCGGTGACCGCTGGTCTCCCCCTTCACCCAGAACTCCTGCCGGCTGCGGGACCAGAAGGTGGTCCGGCCGGTGGTCAGGGTGGCGTGCAGCGCTGCGTCGTTCATCCAGCCGACCATCAACACCTCGCCGGTGTCGTACTGCTGGATCACCGCGGTGACCAGGCCGGCCGGGTCGCGTTTGAGCAGCCCGGCGACGGCGGGATCGAGGCTGCCGGAGCCGACCGGTGCGGAATCGCCGATGGTGTTCGCTGCGCTCACGGAGGCCCATTGTTCCCGGCCGGGCCGCCCGATCGCGAACAGGTTGTCGGCGCGGACACCAGCTGGCGAGTGCGCCGGCCGGACAGCACGAGCCGGACGAACTGTCGGTGCGCTCCCCTACCGTCGGTCGGGTGGGTATCTACGGGGACGCGCCGGCCGAGGTGGAGGGCCGGTTGCGCGAGATCTGCCGCGAGCTGCCGGAGGCGTACGAGGAGCCGGCCTGGGCTGGTCTGTGCTGGCGAGTGCGACGGCGGACGGTGGTCCGGCTGCTGACCGTGCAGCGCGACTGGGCGCCGGACTTCGGCGATGAGCGGGGCGGGACGGATCGACGGACGGTGCTGACGTTCAAGACACTGGCGGGCGAGTCGGCAAGTCTGGCGGCGTGCGGCTTCCCGTTCTATCTCCTGGGTTGGGGGCACGACAGCGTCGGCATGGTGTTGAGCGGCGACACGGACTGGTCGGAAGTGCGCGAGCTGGTGACCGACAGTTATTGCACGGTGGCGCCGCGGATGCTGGTGGCCAGGATCGCCCGGCCACCGTGATGCCTAGCATCGTCGGCGTGAGCCGGGCGCGCGGTGACGGTCAGTGCGGTGGCCGGCGTGGTTGACGCCGACGACGTGCGGCGGATCGCGTCGAGCCTGCCGCACGCGGTCGAGATCGAGAGCGACGGCTTCGACTTCCGGGTCGGCAACCGCGGGTTCGTCTGGTCCTATCCCGAGTACGTTCGCGGTCGCGGCCGGACGATCCGCACCGACATCGCGGTGCTGTACGTCGGCGACGAGGCCGAGAAGCAGGCGCTCCTGCTGAGCGAGCCCGAGGTGTTCTTCACCAGCCCGGCCTATGACTGGTTGCCGCTGGTGCTGGTCCGGCTGGCCGCGATCGACCTGGACCGGCTCACCGAGCTGATCACCGACGCCTGGCACATGCGCGCCCCGGCCGAGCTGCACCTGCGTCACCCGATGGCCGAGCGGGGACGCGCCGACCACGGCGACGCCGAGAATTCGGGCCGCGGCGATGTCGGATCGGCCGGCTCCCGTTCGTCATAGCTTCGTCAGGTCGGCGGGAACCGCCCGCCGACCGCCCGATCCAGGAGTGGACATGAAGTACATGATGTTCGTCGCGACCGACACCGAGCCCGACACCGACCCCGACGCCGCGCCCGACGTCGAGGTGTGGGTCAGCACCAACGACGCGCGGGGCACCCGGCTGCTCGGCGACCGGCTCCGGCCGGTCGAGGACGCGACCACCGTCCGGGTCCGGGGTGGCGAGCTGCTGGTCACCGACGGGCCGTTCACCGAGAGCAAGGAGTGGATCGTCGGCTTCGACATCCTCGAGTGCGACAACCTCGACGCCGCCATCGAGATCGCCGCGGCCCACCCGATGGCCTATCGGGGCCGGCTCGAGCTGCGGCCGTTCTGGCCGTTCGAGGACTGACCGGGCGGATGGCCGGCCACGATCCGCAGGACGCGGCAGCTCCCTCGCGCGCGGTCGGTGCTGCGCTGACCGCCGCGCTCGCGGGGGAACGGCTGCGGATCGTGGCCGGACTGATCCGGACCACCGGCGACTGGGAGCTGGCCGAGGACTGCCTGCAGGACGCCGCCGAACGGGCCCTCGCCCACTGGCCGGCCGACGGGATCCCCGACAACCCCGCGGGCTGGCTGCGCACCACCGCCCAACGGCGGGCGCTGGACCTGCTTCGCCGCCGCCGTACCGAGCTCCGGAAGGTGCAGGAGGTGCAGGCCATGGACGAGCCCACCCGCCGAGACGAGGGCGCGGACCGGCGGCCGGGACCGCCGGCGGGCGACGTCCTGGTCGGCCCCGGCGGCGCCGTGGTCGACGACCGGCTGGTGCTGCTGTTCGCCTGCTGCCACCCGGCCCTGCCCCTGGCCGGCCGGGTGGCGCTGACCTGCAAGACCGTGACCGGAATGAGCACCCGGCAGGTCGCGCGGGCGTTCCTGGTCTCCGAGGCGACGATGGGCCAGCGGCTGCTCCGCACCCGGAACAAGATCGCGCACGCCGGCATCGCCTTCGCACCCCCGCCGCCGCACCGGCTCGCCGAGCGGACGGCGGGCGTACTGGCGGTGATCTATCTGCTGTTCAACGAGGGCTACACCGCGCCGGAGGCGAGGACGGCCGGCGAGCCGGATCTGGCGGCGGAGGCGATCGACCTCGCCGCGCTGGTCAGCCGGCTGCTGCCGGACGATCCGGAGACCCACGCGCTGCTCGCGCTGCTCCGGCTGCAGCACTCCCGCCGAGCCGCCCGGTTGGACGACCGCGGCGACCTGGTGCCGATGGAGGATCAGGACCGGACCCGCTGGGACCGGGCCATGATCGACGCCGGGCTGGCCGACCTGCGGCGGGCCCGTGCCGCCGGGACACCCGGACGTCCTGCCCCCGCGGCCGGGACGTACCGCCTGCAGGCCGAGATCGCTGCCCTGCACGCCACCCCCGCCACGGCGGCCGAGACCGACTGGCCGCGGGTGGTCGCGCTGTACGACCTGCTGCTCACGAGCTCGCCGTCCCCGGTCACCGCGCTCAACCGGGCGGTCGCGGTCGGGTTCGCCGACGGGCCGGACGCCGGGCTGGCCGCGCTCGGCACGGTCGCGGACGACCCGCGGCTGAGCGGCTATCGCCAGGTCGAGGTGGTCCGGGCCGATCTGCTCCGCCGCGCGGGCCGGGTGAGCGAGGCCGCGGCGGCGTACCGGCGGGCCCTCGGGGATGCCGAGGGCGAGGCCGAGCGTCGCTTCCTGCGGCGCCGGCTGCGCGAGTTGGGCGGCTGATCTCCGGGCTAGCATGGCTCCTCATGACCGCGTCCGCCGCCAAGACCTTCGTCCGCAGCGAGCGCGCCGCGCTGTGCGATCTGTTCGACAAGCTCGGCCCCGACCATCCGACCTTGTGCGCGGGGTGGGAGACGCACGACCTCGCCGCGCACCTGTGGATCCGGGAGAACGACCCGATCGGGGCGGGCGGGATCGCGATCAAGCCGCTCGGCGGCTGGTACGAGCGGCGGGCGGCGGAGGCCAAGCAGCGCTGGCCGTACGCCGAGCTGGTGGACAAGATCCGGGTCGGCCCGCGGACACTCTCCCCGTTCGCCATTCCGGGCGTGGACGCGGCCGCCAACTCGCTGGAGTTCTTCGTGCACCACGAGGACGTCCGTCGAGCCGGGGACGCGGCCCAGCCCGCGCGGCCGCTGGATCCCGAGGTCGAGGACCTGATCTGGCGGCGGCTGAAGCTGCTGGCCCGTGGCTGGTTCCGCCGGGCCCAGGTCGGGGTCGTGCTGGAGCGGCTGGACGGGGCGCGGGACGCCGGAGGGTCCGCCGGACCGGACAGCATTCGAGCCGTCGCAGGATCGCCCATCGTCACCCTGGTCGGGGAGCCGTCGGAGCTGCTGCTGTTCGCCAACGGGCGGACCTCGGTAGCGGAGGTGAAGATCATCGGCGAGCCGGCGGCGATCGACCTGCTGCACGCCGCCGACCTTCGGGTCTGACGACACTGGGTGGATGAGACGCCGCCTCGGCCTGACCTGCCTCGCCCTCGTCGTGCTGCTCGCCGGCTGCGTCGACCCCGTCTCGTCGCCGAACGAGCAGACCAGGACGGCCGCGCCGACCGCGGCCTCGACCGCCGTCCCGAGCGCCCCCGGAACCGACCTGCGCGCAGCCGACGTCGCGACCGGCCTGGAGGTGCCCTGGGGTCTGGTCCCGCTCGCGGACGGCTCGATGCTGGTCAGCGAGCGTGACAGCGGCGCCATCCTGCGGGTCGACGGCTCCCGGCGGGAGACCCTGACGACCCTGACCGACGTCCGTCCCGGCGGCGAGGGCGGTCTGCTCGGGCTGGCCCTCACCCCGGACCGGAGCAGGCTGTTCGCGTACTTCACCGCGGCCGACGACAACCAGATCGTGGCGATGAGCTGGGACGGCACCCGGCTGGGCGAGCCGGTGGTGGTGCTGAGCGGCATTCCGAAGGGCACCATCCACAACGGCGGCAGAATGGCGATCGGCCCCGACGGCTTCCTGTACGTCGGCACCGGCGAGACCGGCCGGCGCGAGCTGGCCCAGGACAAGAACAGCCTCGGCGGCAAGATCCTCCGGCTGAGCTTGGACGGGAAGCCCGCGCCCGGCAACCCGTTCGGTACCGCGGTCTGGAGCTATGGCCATCGCAACGTGCAGGGGCTCGCGTTCGACGACCAGGGCCGGCTCTGGGCCAGCGAGTTCGGCCAGAACACCTGGGACGAGCTGAACCTGATCACCGCGGGCGCGAACTACGGCTGGCCGGAGGTCGAGGGGTCGGGAAACCGGCCGGGGCTGACCGACCCGGTGGTGGTCTGGCCGACCGACGACGCGTCGCCGTCGGGGCTGGCGTGGTGGCGGGGCGCGCTGTGGATGGCCTCGCTGCGCGGTGCTCGGCTGTGGGAGATTCCGCAGTCCGGCGGCAAGGCCGGGACGCCGGTCGAGCACCTCACCGGCGACTTCGGCCGGCTGCGGACGGTGGTTCCGACGGCGGCCGGTGACGCCCTGTTGGTCAGTACCAACAACACCGACGGCCGCGGCGCCCCCCGCTCCGGAGACGACCGCGTGCTGCGAGTGACGCGCTGATCGGCCGAGAAACGGGTAGCTCCGGTGACCTGCTCGTAACAGTGCGTGACTAGGGTGGTTTGAGATGAGCACCGAAGTGGCCCGGGCTGAGCCGAGACGTGCCGAGTTGTCATTGGGTGCCGAGGAGGAATTGCACCTCATCGACCTGGATGGCAAGGACCTGTCCGCCCGGGCGCCGCAGCTGCTGTCGAAGCTGCCGGAGGGCAACTACTCCGCGGAGATCCAGCGGACCACGGTCGAAACCAATACCGACGTGGTGAACACCTTGGACGATCTCCGCTCCGAGCTGCTCCGGCTGCGCAAGGGCCTGGTCGAGGTGGCGCGGCCGGAGGGTCTCGGCATCGCCGCGGTCGGCACCGCGCCGCGCTCGGACTTCTCCGACTTCGAGTTGACCACCACCGGACGCTACGGCCGGATGCAGGAGCAGTACCGGCTGCTGGTCGACGAGCAGCTGATCTGCGGTCTGCAGATCCACGTCGGGGTCGCCGACCGCGATCTGGCGATCGAGATCACCCAGCGGATCGCGCGCGACCTGCCGGTGCTGCTGGCGCTCGCCGCCAGCTCGCCGTTCTGGAACGGCGCCGACACCGGCTACGCGAGCATTCGCACGATCATCTGGCAGCGCTGGCCCACCGCCGGTGCGACCGGACCGCTGAAGTCCGCCGCCGAGTACGACCGGCTGCTCGCCGACCTGATCGCCAGTGGGGTGATCGCCGACGCCAAGATGGCGTACTTCGACGTCCGCCCGTCCTCGCACGCTCCGACCCTGGAGCTCCGGGTCTGCGACGCCTGCCCGGTGGTCGACGACGCGATCCTGGTCGCCGGCCTGTTCCGGGCCATGGTGGCCTCGGCGGAGCACGAGATCCTGGCCGGCCGGCCGTACGCGCCGGTGCCGCCGCCGATCCACCGCGCAGCCATCTGGCGGGCCGCCCGCGGCGGGTTGTCCGGCGACCTGCTGGACAACTCCCGCCATCCCCGGCCGATCCCGGCCGCGCTCGCCGTACAGAGTCTGGTGGAGAGACTGACGCCGCAGCTGCGCCGGCTGGGCGACTACGAGCAGGTGTCCGCACTGACCGAGGCGATCCTGGCGCGGGGCAACTCCGCCGACCGGCAGCGGGCCGCGTTCGCCGAGCGTGGACAGCTCGCCGACGTCGTCGATCTGGTGGTCAGCGAGACCGAGGGCGCCAGCGGCGGGGTGGTGCCCGACGCGCCGGTGCTGCGGACGTACCGGATCCGGGCCGGTGACGAGGCGGTCGGGCTCGGCGGCCACACCCGGCCGGTGTACGCGGACCTGGTCGAGTCGTTCCGGGCCATGGGGATCGACGACATCCTGCGCGCCGAGCAGCAGCGCGACGAGTGGATCGCCGGCCACGGCGTGACGTTCGGCGTCGAGGGATATCAGCAGGAGTTCGCGGTCGACCTGATGCCGAGGATCATCAGCCCGCATGAGTGGGCGGCGTTGTCGGCCGGCCTGATCCAGCGCGCCCGGGCGATCGAGGCGTTCCTGCGGGACTGCTACGGCGAGCAGCGGCTGCTGGCCGACGGCGTGCTGCCGAGCGAGCGGGTGGTGGACTCGCCCGGCTGGCGGGAGGAGGCCCTGCGGCTGCCGGCCGACGTCGTCCGAGCGCCGATCATGGGCTTCGACCTGGTCCGCAACGAGTTCGGCGGCTGGCGGGTGCTGGAGGACAACGTCCGCAACCCGAGCGGAGCGGCGTACGCCATCGCCATCCGCGACCTGCTGGACGAGGTGCTGCCCGACCTGCCGCGGCCCCCCGGACTGCTCGACCCGGCCGACGCGCTGTCCCGGCTGCGGGCGACGCTGCTGGCGAACACCGGGTCGGACCCCGTGAGTGGCATGGCAGCGTCCGCGCCGGAGGCCGGCATTGCAGCGTCCGCGCCGGAGGCCGGCATTGCAGCACTGCTGAGCAATGGTTCGGAGGCCTCCGCCTGGTATGAGCACAAGACGCTGGCCGAGCGCGCCGGGCTGTTGCTGGTGCAGCCGGCCGACCTGCAGGTCCGCGACGGCGCGGTCATCCACGTCCCGGGCGGCGAGCGGATCGACGCGCTCTATCTGCGGCTGGACGACGAGCTGGTCGACACCGTCGACGGCTCGGGCCGGGCGATCGGCGCGCAGGTCTTCGAGGCGGCCGCGGCGGGCGGGGTCGTGCTGGCCAACGCGCCGGGCAACGGGATCGCCGACGACAAGGCGATGTATCCCTACGTCGGGGAGTTCATCGGCTACTACCTGGACGAGCGTCCGCTGCTGGAGTCCGTGCCGACGTACCGCACCGGGGACAGCGCGGAGCGCCGGACGGTGTTGGAGCGGGTGGGCGAGCTGGTCACCAAGCCGGTCGACGGCCACGGCGGCGCCGGGGTGCTGATCGGTCCGGACGCGTCGGCCGCGGAGGTATCCGCCCGCCGGGCCGCCATCGCCGGCGATCCCGAGGCTTGGGTGGCGCAGGAAGTGGTCTCGCTCAGCTCGCATCCGACCTTCGTCGGCGGCCGGCTCCAGCCGCGGCGGGTGGACCTGCGCGCTTTCGTGTACGTCCGCGGGCTGCGGGCCGAGCAGTGCGAGCTGGCCCCCCTGGCGCTGACCCGGGTAGCCCCGCAGGGCAGTCTGGTGGTCAACTCCTCGCGCGGGGGCGGCGCGAAGGACACCTGGATCGTCACCGAACAGACCTGACCTGAATACCGAGGAGTTCCGCGACATGTGTGGACTGGCCGGCGAGATCCGGCTCGACGGTCGCCCGGCCGATGTCGCGGCGCTCGGCCGGATGTGCGACTGCATGATTCCCCGCGGGCCGGACTCCTCCGGCGTCTGGCAGCGCGGACCGATCGCGCTCGGCCACCGGCGGTTGTCGATCATCGACCTCAGCGCGGCCGGCTCGCAGCCGATGGTCGACTCCCAGATCGGCCTGAGCGTGGCGTTCAACGGCTGCATCTACAACTACCGCGACCTGCGCGCGGAGCTGGAGAGCGCCGGCTACCGGTTCTTCTCCACCTCCGACACCGAGGTGATCGGCAAGGCGTACGCCCACTGGGGGATGAGCTTCGTCGACCACTTCCTCGGCATGTTCGCGTTCGCCATCGTCGAGCACGTCTCCGGCCGGGTGATCCTCGGCCGCGACCGGCTGGGGATCAAGCCGCTGTACGTCGACGCCAACGCCGAGCGGATCCGGTTCGCCTCCGCGCTCCCCGCGCTGCTGGCCGCCGGCGGCACCGATACCTCGATCGACCGGGTCGCACTGGCCTACTACCTGAGCTTCCACTCGGTCGTGCCCGCGCCGCGGACGATCCTGAGCGGGGTCCGGAAGCTGCCGCCGGCGACGCTGCGGGTGATCGAGCCGGACGGGACCTGGCGCGACCGGCTCTATTGGGAGCCGCGGTTCGAGCGCGATCCGGCCCGGGCCGGCTGGTCGGAGCGAGACTGGGAAGAGGCCCTGATCGCGAAGCTGCGGACCGCGGTGGAGCGCCGGATGGTCGCCGACGTACCGGTCGGGGTGTTGTTGTCCGGCGGGATCGACTCCTCGCTGGTGGTGGCGCTGCTGGCCGAGGCCGGCCAGCACGGGCTGCAGACGTTCTCGATCGGGTTCGAGTCCGCCGGCGGTGAGTCGGGGGACGAGTTCTCCTACTCCTCGCTGGTCGCCCGCACCTTCGACACCGACCACCACCAGATCCCGATCGACTCGGCCAAGTTGCTGCCGGGCATCGACGCCGCGATCTCGGCGATGAGCGAGCCGATGGTCAGCCACGACTGCGTCGCGTTCTATCTGCTCAGCGAGGAAGTAGCGAAGTCGATCAAGGTCGTCCAGTCCGGGCAGGGCGCGGACGAGGTGCTCGGCGGCTACGACTGGTACCCGCCGCTGATCGACGTCGCGCGCGAGGACGCCGTGGAGGCGTACTCGCGGGTCTTCTTCGACCGCCGCTGGTCGGCGATGGCCGGCGTCCTGCAGCCGGAGTGGCTGATCGAGCACGACGCGCCGACCGCGTACATCGCCGAACGGTTCGGCCGGCCCGGCGCGCGGACCGCGGTGGACGCGGCGCTGCGCAACGACACCACGATCATGCTCGTCGACGATCCGGTGAAGCGGGTCGACAACATGACCATGGCGTGGGGCCTGGAGGGCCGGGTGCCGTTCCTGGACCACGAGCTGGTCGAGTTCGCCGGCACCATCCCGCCCGAGCTGAAGCTGGCCGACGGCGGCAAGGGCGTGCTGAAGCGGGCCAGCCGCGGCATCGTGCCGGACGAGGTGATCGACCGGACCAAGGGCTACTTCCCGGTGCCGGCGATCCGGCAGCTCGAGGGGCCCTATCTCGATCGGGTCCGGGACGCGCTGACCGACCCGGCCGCGCGGGCTCGCGGGCTGTTCCGGCCGGAGCTGGTCCAGCGGCTGCTGGCCGATCCGAACACGACCCGGACCCAGCTGGGATCGAACGCGTTGTGGCAGCTGGCCCTGCTGGAGATGTGGTTGCAGGACCAGGGGATCCGGTGAGCCTGGCGGACACCCGGGATCTCGCGGCGGCGGCTGCGCTGGCGGAACGGCTGGTCGGCGCCTGGGGCAGCTGGGGTCCGACCCTGTCCCCCGGCGCCGACTGCCTGGCGTTCCTCAGCGACCGGTCCGGCGCGCCGGAGATCTACGTCGTGGACCTGGCCGTCGGCGGCGCTGAACCGCATCGGGTGGTGCTGTCGCCGGACCCGGTGATCAGCGTGAACTGGTCGGCCGACGGCCGCTGGCTGGCGGCGGCGGTGGCCACCGACGGCGGGGTGCGAACCCAGGTCTGGGTGGTGCGGCCCGACGGCACCGACGCCCGCCGGGTCGCCGGCTCGTCCTCGGTCCACGCCGAGCTGGGTCCGTGGACCCGCTCCGGGCACCGGGTGAGCGTCTGCATGCCCCGCGACGACGGGGGCACGGACGCCTTCCTTGCCGACCCGGCGACCGGCGAGCTGACCCCGCTGGCCAGCGGGGAGCTGATCCACGTGCTGGACATGTCGGTCGACGAGGACCTGGTCATCCTGCGCGACGGGCAGCGATCGAAGCAGTTCTGCGTGGTGGTGGACCGGGTGGCCGATGCTGACCACCCGCTGCTGCCCTATCCGGCGACCGGCGACACCGAACGGGCGATCATCCGCCCGGCCCCCGACGGGCGTGGCCCGCTGGTCGCCTACCTGGCCACCGACGCCGGTCTGTCCCGCAAGCAGTGCGTCGCGCTGCCGCTCGGGCCGAACGGCTGGCGCGGCCAGTCCGGCGTGCTGGCCCCACGCGAGGACGCCGAGCTGGAGGGGCTGGACGCCGACGACGCCGGGCACCTGCTGCTGCTGGTCTGGAACGTGTCCGGCGGGCGGAGCGAGGTCGAGCTGTACGACACCCGGACCGACTCCCGGCGCGTGCTGTCCGGGCTGCCGGGTCAGGTGGTCACCGGAGCGCTGCTCAGCCGCGACGGCTCCCGGGTGGTGCTCGCCGTGGAGGGGCCGGACCGGCCGCGCCGGGTGTGGTCGCTCGACGTCGCGACCGAGGTCTGGTCCCCCGCCACCGCGAGCCCCGAGCCGCATCCGTGCCCCGAGCCGCATCCCAGCCCTGAGCCGCATCCATGCCCTGAGCCTGTCGAAGGGCACCCCGGACTGGTCAACCCCGAACTCGTCACCTTCTCGGCCCGGGACGGGCTGGAGCTGTCCGGCTGGCTCTATCGGGTGCCGGGCCGGACCTCGCCGGGGCCGGCCATGCTCAGCCTGCACGGCGGACCGGAGGCGCAGGAGCGGCCGACGTTCAATCCGCAGCACCAGGCGATGCTCGCCGCGGGGATCGCGGTGTTCGCGCCGAACATCCGGGGCTCGTCCGGCTTCGGCCGCAGCTACGTCCGGGCCGACGACGTCCACGGCCGTCGGGACGCGTTCGACGACGTGATCGTCTGTGCGCAGTACCTGATCTCGGCCGGCGTCGCCGACCCGCGCCGGCTGGCGGTGACCGGACGGTCGTACGGCGGCTATCTGACCCTCACGTCGCTAGCGTTCACGCCGGGGATCTTCGCCGCCGGCGTCGACATCTGCGGCATGTCGGACCTGCTGACCTTCTATCGCGACACCGAGCCGTGGATCGCCGCCGCGGCGGTCAGCAAGTACGGCGACCCGAAGCGGGACCGGACCCTGCTGCGGGCCATCTCGCCGCTGCGGTTCGCTGTGAACATCAACGTGCCGCTGCTGGTGGTGCACGGGGAGCTGGACACCAACGTACCGATCGGGGAGGCGCACCAGATCGTCGCCGCATTGCGCGCCCTGAACCGCCCGGTCGACTATCTGGAGCTCGCCGGCGAGGGCCACGAGTACCGCCGGGCCGACTCGCGGCTGCTGCTGATCCGCACCATGCTCGACTTCCTGACCCGGGTGCTCTAGATCCTCGTGCTGCTCGCACCCCGTGGAACGGTTCGCCCCCCGTACAAGAGGCGCGAACCGTTCCACGGGGTGCGAACGCGCCTGGGATCGAGCCAAGGCCCGATTGCACGGCAGAAACTTATCCACAGATTCTGTGGATAACCTCTCGAATTCGAGCGGGATCCTTGACTTTCGGATTTGGCTGGGCCCATGTCCGAGATCAGTCTCCATCGAGAGCTTCGCGACCGGGGCTATAGCGCGCCAGAGCTGGCCAGGCTCGTTCGCAGCGGTGAGCTCAGCCGGCTCCGGCGTGGGGCCTACGCCCTGCCTGCCGCGGACGGAGATCCGGTGGCCGCGCACAAGGCTCGGCTGACGGCCGTGATCCGTCAGGTGTCCGACGAGGCCATCGTGAGTCACGTCTCTGCCGCCGTGCTGCACGGACTGCCCACCTGGACCGATCAGCTCGATCTCGTCCATCTCACCCGGGACCGCTCGGGCGGTAGCAAGCTCCGGCGTGACCTGCGGATCCACGGGCTGCCGATCGCTCCCGACGAGGCGACCAGGATCGGCGGCTTCACGGTCACCTCGCTGGCGAGAACCGTTGTCGACCTGAGCTGCCTCGACACCCTTGAACGGGGTGTGGCGATCGGCGACGCGGCGCTTCGGCTCGGGCTGCGCGATCACGAGCTGGCGGCGGCCGTCGACGCGGGCACCCGGCGCCACGGCATCGGCCGGGCCCGCCGCGTGTGCGAGCTGGCGGACGTCCGCAGCGAGAGCGTCGGCGAGTCCTTCAGCCGGGTGCGATTCTGGCAGTGGGGTCTGCCGGCGCCGGTGCTGCAGCTCGACGTACGCGATCCTCGCGGGGTTCTGGTGGGACGGGGCGACTTCGGCTGGCCCGAGTTCGGCACCATCGGCGAGTTCGACGGCAAGGTCAAGTACGGCGCGCTGCTGAAGCCAGGGCAGAGCGCGCAGGACGTCCTGCTCGCGGAGAAGCGGCGGGAGGAACGCATCCGCGAGGTCGGCTGGCAGGTCGTCCGCTGGACCTGGGCGGATCTGCGCCGCGGCACCGACCTCGCCGCCCGGCTCCAGGACGCCTTCCGGCGAGGCAGGGACCTGTCCGCCTGACCGCTCGGCGTTCGCACCCCGTGGAGCGGTTCGCGCCCCTTCTACGAGGGGCGAACCGTTCCACGGGGTGCGAACCGGCGGAGGGTGCGGCCGAACCAGATGTACCAGGCGGTCTGGCAGGCGATCCCGATCGGCGCGGTCAGTGCCAGTCCGGGCAGCAGGAAGTAGCCGAACTCGACCAGCTGGAACACCACCGCGACGATCGCGAGCCGGGCCAGTCCGGCCGGCAGCGCCGCGCTGCGCCGGATCACCGGCAGCCACGCGATCATCGCGGTCGCGGTCGCGGCGATCGCGATGTAGAACGTGGTGTCGCCCAGCGCATGGACGATCTCCGCCAGCCGTTCGGCGTCCGCGCGGTCCTCCCCGGCCAGCTGCTGCAGCGCGGAGACATGCCAGCCGAACACCCCGTGGAAGATGCCGCTGAACACGAACAGCAGGCCGGAGAACGCGAGCTGGACCGTGCCGATGATCAGCCACACCCGCGGTCCCGCGGCGGCGACGGCCCAGAAGCCGAGCACGATCAGGGTCAACAGCGGCTGTTGCACGATGAAGATCACCTGGGCGACGACCCAGGGCACCTGCATCGTGGTCACGTCGGCGACGAGGTCGGCCGGCGAGACGATGGAGAAGTCGAGCACGATCGCCTCCAGCGTGGCCGCGACCAGCGAGGCGACCGCGTACGCGATCGAGGCGGTGCCCGCCGCCCGCAGCAGTCCGGCGCCGCACGGCGCGGCCTGCCGTCCCGCTGGGCGCGCACCGTCCGGGCGACCGCCCTGGTCAGTGCGCACCGGCCACCTGATCGAGGAAGAGCCGCTGCCCCTGCTCGGCGGCGAGATCGGTCGCGATCCGGCGGTGCAGCGCGATCTCGTCATCGCCGGCCCCGCTCGCCACCAGGGCGTCGACGGCGACCAGGTGCAGATAGGGCAGGAAGAAGCCTTCCCCCGTCTCCGCCGTCAGCGCGATCGCGTCCCGGATCCGCGCGAGGGCCGGTTCGGGCCGGCCGGCAAGCACCTCCGCGGCGGCCGCGAGCGCGTTGAAGTACGGCAGCAGCTGCCGGATGTCGCCGGCCTGCTCGATGGCCTCCAGCACGATGGCCAGACCCTCGTCGGGATTGCCCTGCGCGGCCACCGACCAGCCGAGCAGCGCCTGCGCCCACACGAACCACCAGTCGTTGCCGAGCTGGACCGCGAGCTCGATGGTCGCCTCGGCGGCCTGCTGGGTCCCGGTGGCGTCACCGGCGAGCTGGAGCGCGATCCCGCGGGTGGCGTACACCAGGCAGATCGCGTCGGCGAGGTTCGAGGACTGCGCCCGCACGCGGGCGCGCTCGAACAGCTCGTGACTCCGGTCCGCCCGCGCCCGGGTGTGCTCGGCCAGCCCGGCGAGCGCGAGCCCCGCGCAGTCGCTGAGCAACTCGGCCGCGCGCAGCAGCAGGGACAGCTCGGTGCCCTCCGACCCGGCGTCGTCGGTCGGGACGTAGACCGCGTCCGCCTCGTCCAGCCGGCCCATCCAGATCAGCGTCGCGGCGTGGAACTGCCGGACCCGGCGCTCCCCGATCGGGTTGCCGGCCCGCCCGGCCAACGCGATTGCCTCGGTCCCCCGCTGGACCGCCTCGGCATAGCGGCCGATCGCCTGCAAGGTCGAGATCAGCAGCGGATAGAACCGGATCTTCAGGTCCAGGTCCGGTGCGGCGTCGACGAGGACGAAGGCGCTCAGCACCGTCTCGACCAGCTCGTCGTCGGAGATCACGGTCATCTTGATCGAGGTGGCCAGCAGCAGCTTTGCCATCACCAGCAGCTGTCCGGTCTCCGGGCCCGGCGGGAGCTGAGCGATGTCGGCCAGGGCGCGCCGGGCGTACTGCTGCGCCTCGGCGAATCTGGTCGCCCGCAGCGCCGCGTCGGCGGCCTGGACCCAGCCGAACGCGGCCTGCGGGACCTGGCCGGCCGCCTCCAGGTGCTCGGCCAGCTGGGCCCCGGCCGGCGCGCCCGCGGCCGCCAACCGGGCGGCGATCCGCTGATGCAGCTCGGTCCGTACCGCCCGCGGCAGCGATGCGTACGCGACGTCCTCCAGCAGCCCCTGGGCGAAGGTGTAGTCGCGCCGGCCCGGCGGCCCGGAACGGCGCAGCACCCCTTCGGCGACCAGCGCGTCCAGCTGTTCGGTCAGCTCGCCGCCGAGGTCGACACCCTCGCACACCACGGCGGCCAGTTCGACGTCGAACCGGTCGCCGATCACCGCGCAGCGCTGGACCAGTGCCTTGGCCGGGCCGAGCCGGTCCAGCCGGGCGAGCAGTGAGGCGTTCAGCGTTGCCGGTACGTCCTCGGGCCGCTGCCCGACCGGGCCGGCGCCCGCCTGCCGGGCCAGCTCACGCAAGTGGAGCGGATGGCCGTCGGCCAGCTCGACGATGCCGTTGACCGTGCCGAGCCGCAGCCGGGCCGGGGCGGCGGCCTGGATGACGAGGGCCCGGGCGTCGTCGGCGGGCAACCGGCCGAGCTCGATCCTGTGGGCGCCGCCGGCGAGCCGGGGCGGCAGCTCGTCCTCGCGGCTGGTCACCACCAGCAGGCCGTGGTTGAGCTGGTCGACCAGTTCCTCCAGCGCGGCCACCGTCTCCTGGTCGAGGTACGGCAGGTCCTCGACCACGACCCGCAGCGGGCGCGCGTCGCCGAGTGCCGCCAGCCAGGTCGTCACGGCGGCGCGTCGTGCCGTCACCGAGAGCACCGGCTGCTGTTCCGGCGCCGGGTCCCAGCCGGCCAGATCGCTCAGGACCGCCGCGGTCTCGGCCAGCCCGGGCTGGGGCACGCCGAGCAGGTCCAGGTCGAGCTCCAGCTCCGCCCGGCTGCCGTAGCGGGCCGCGAGCAGCTGCCCGATCGGATACAGCGCCTGGGAGCGACGGTGCCGATCCGCGCGCACGATGAGAGCGCCGGCGTGGGCAGCGCCCAGCCCGGCCAGATAGGCGGTCGCCAGGGCGCTCTTGCCGATGCCGGCCTCGCCGAGCACCACCACGACGGCCGGCTCGACGGCCGCATCGAGCGCGCGCAGCCGGGCGAGCTCGACGTCCCGGCCGACCAGCCGGACCCGCTCGTGCTCCTCCACCGCGGACGCCAGCTCCCCGCCGACGGCGACCGCGCTCAACCCGCTCGGCAGCGCGACGGCCCGGCCCACCGGAGTCAGGGCGAAGTCGGCCGCGATCAGCGCCGCGGTGTCGGAGGAGACCAGCACCTCGCCGGCCGCCGCGGCCCGCTGGAGTCGTGCGGTCACTCGCGGAGCCTGGCCCGTCGCTCGTGGCGGCGCGCCGCGGAAGAGGGTGAGCCCGGTGTGCACCCCGGCGGACAGCCCGGAGCCGGCCTGCTCGGCCGCGGGAACGGCGTGAGCGGCGGTGAGGGCGGCCCGGACGGCCTGCTGGGGGTCATCCTCGGCCGCGTTCGGATAGCCGAAGTAGGCCAGCACCCCTTCGTCGGTGGCGGACGCGACCACACCGCCGTGCTGAGCGACGACGTCCTCGGCCCGGGCCCGCAACTCGTCCTGGACGTCGGCCAGATCCTCGGGGTCCAGCTCGTCGAGCAGCCGTTCGTAGTCGGTCAGGCCGAAGCTGACGAACGTGACCGTACGTCGCTCGTCCGCGCCGCCGTCCGGCGCCGCCCGGTCGGCCCCGAGCTGAGCCGCCCCGGGCCGATTCGCATGGAGCTGATCCGCATCGGGGGCCGGCACGGCCGGGTCGAGCGGAGCCGTCGGGACCGACAGACTCGGGTCCTGCGCGAGCACCCGCCGCTCCAGATCCCGCAGCTCCGGGCCCGGCTCGACGCCGAGCTCGTCGATCATCAGGTTCCGCACCCGTTGATAGGTGTCGAGCGCGTCGACCTGCCGGCCGGTCACGTAGTACGCCTGCATCAGCAGCGCCCACAACCGCTCCCGCCACGGGTCGGCGGCGATCAGGTCCGGCAGCGCGGCCGCCGCGGCTCCGGCGGCGCCGTGCCGGATCTGCAGTCCGATCAGCTCCTCGACCACGTCGGCCCGGGCCTCCTCCAGCGGCCGGACCAGCCGCGCCACCGCCGGGTTGCCGCTCAGGTCGGCGAGGGCTCGCGAACCGGACCAGACGGCGAGCGCGGACTCGAGGTCGCGCAGGGCCGCGATCGGCTCGGCGGCGGCGCGGGCCCTCGCCCGGGCGACGATCGCCTCGTAGCGGGCGAGGTCCAACTCGTCGTCGGCAACCCGAAGCCGGTAGCCGAAGGCGCCACTGCTGATCCGTTGGCCACCCGCGCCTGCGGGCCCGTCGCCGAGCTCGCGCCGCAGGTTCGCGACGTACACCTGCAGGGTCTTGCGGGGCCGGCCGGGCGGGTCGTCCTCCCACACCTCGTTGATCAGGTCCTCGACCCCGACGCTGCGGTTGGCGCGCAGCGCGAGCAGCGCGAACACCGTCCGCTGTTTGGGTCCGCCGAGATTCGCCTGCCGCGCACCCAGATCAGCGGAGATCGGGCCCAGCACCTGGATGAACATGAACTGCTGCGAGTTCCCCCCTGCACCCGGCCTCGTCGATGCGGGGGCGTCGACTTCGTCGGCCGGAACCGAAAAAATACCAGACAGCGTTCCCGCGATCTTCGCTCATCCCCCACCACGAAGGCGGCCAGCAATGCCCTCCACCCCACGGCCCTCCGGGTCGTCCCCGGTGCTCGACGACGCGACCCTCGACGAGTTCCGCACTCAGACCGACCCGGAGGCCGACGCCGTGGTCGAGGCGCACTTCTCCGACTCCGCCCGCTCCGCCGGCCAGCTGTTCGGCGCGCTGGTCCGGCACCCCGACGACCCGGCCCCCGATGCCGGCGGCGACGCGGACGACCCGGTCGCCGCTTTTGTGGCGGAGCGGCCGCCGTGGCCGGACTGGGCGGACCCGGCGCAGGTCCGGAGCGGGCAGGAGTTCTTCGAGCGCTGGGGGATGCAGATCCTGCCGGGCCTGCTGCTGGCCTCGCTGCCCCAGGCGTACGCCGCCGCCAAGGGGGTCGAGGTGCTGCACCTGACCGCCCGGCTGGCCACCGACCCGCGCCGCCGTGTGGTCGAGACCGCCCAGATGACGGTCGACGCGATGACGGTCGGCGGGCTCGCGGTCGGTGCGCCCGGCTATCTGACCACCCGCCGGGTCCGGCTGATGCACGCGGCGGTGCGCTATCTGATCGACCACGATCCGCTGGTCGCGCAGAGCTGCGATGCGTCGGTTCCCCGGCGCTGGTGCGCCGAGTGGGGCAGGCCGATCAACCAGGAGGACCTGCTCGGCACCCTGCTGACCTTCACCACCGTGATCTTCGACGCGCTGGACCGGTCGGGGGTGAGCTACGCCCGGGCGGACGCGGAGGCGTACCTGCGCGCCTGGTGCCTGGTCGGCCACTTCCTCGGCATCCGGCCGGACGTGCTGCCGCTCGGGCTGGACGAGGCGTACGCCCTGGACGCGTTGATCCGCCGACGCCAGGACGCGCGCAGCGAGGCCGGACGGGAGATGACCGCCGCGCTGGTCGGGATGGCGCGCGAGCAGATGCACCCGCGGATCCTGCGGGGGATGCCCCAGACCACCATGCGGCACCTGATCGGTGACGAGACCGCCGACCTGATCGGCGTTCCGCCCGGCGACTGGACCCGGATCTTCTTCGGCCCGATGGCCCGGCTGCTGGGCCGGCTGTCGATGGCCGAGCAGCACGACCGGCTGCTGCGCGCGATCCTGACCCGGATCGGAACCCAGCTGGTGAAGGGGTTCGTCGAGATCAACCGGGGCGGCGACCGGGCTACCTTCGCGCTGCCGGACCACCTGGCAGATCGATGGTCAATTCCGGTTGCTGCAGCAGGGTCGCGTCCTGCTGGCGGGACCGGAACAGATTGACGATGTAGTTCATCCGGTCCTCCAGCACCGCCCAGTCGGCGGCGGCCGAGCCGCGCAGGGTGCCGCGGGACCGGTCGAAGCGGGCGATGACCGAGGCCGGATCGGGGTCGGTCAGCTCGGCCAGCACGGCCGGCCACGGGCTGCCGTCCGGCAGCGGCGGCACGTCCTCGCCGAGCCGCAGGATCTGGCCGGGCGTCATCAACGTGGTGGCGTAGCGGGTCAGCGCCTTGTCCCAGGCCACGTCGACGGCGTGCAGCAGCGGGTCGAGATGAGGCGCGAGGTCGCGGGCCAGCCGGCCGGTCAGGCCGTGCTCGGTGAGGTCGTGGAAGACGTCGAGGATGCTCGCGTCCAGCGCGGCGGCGATATAGGGCTGCAGCCGCTGCTGCTCGTGATAGACCGCGAGCACGTTGCCGGCCAGGATGTCCTGGGCGGAGCGCCGCGGGTCCGGGTCGGACAGCGCCCGCCGATAGCGCTCGAACGGCTCGAGCAGCGGCTGGTCCGGTCCCGCCGACGGATCGGTCGGCAGCGGCTGGTCGGCGAGCAGCGCGACGAAGGCCGGTGCCAGCTCGGTGAACACGAGTGTGTTGCCGTCGGACAGCGCGTCGCTGATCTGGCCCGCCACGACCTCGCCCGCCCGGATGATCGCGGTCTCGTCCAGCACGTGGCGCACATGCGGGAAGTGCCGCTGGTAGTCGTCGGACCGGGTCAGCAGGCCGCGGAACAGCGCCGGCACCTCGCGCATCGCGATCATGGTCCCGGCCGTCGCCGACGCCCAGGTGGCGAACGCGCACCAGGTCAGGTCCGGACGCCCGGTCCGCTCCACCAGGGCCACGGCCAGCCGGTGGTAGACGTCGGTCACCCCGAGGTTGCGCTGGATCCGGTCGGGCCGAGCGATGATCGCGGCGATCTCCTCCGCCGATACCGGGCTCGCGCTCACGGGCGCCATGGTAGAGGTGCTCATCGCCGCGCCCGTTGCTCCGGGCACCGGGGACCGGCGGCCGGGTCTCCCCGGAACCCGACCGCCGTCCGCGCCGTTTCCCGCACCCGGCGCAGCACTGCGCAGCGCCGGGTTCCTGGCGCGGACCTCCCCCGTCCCCCACCCGGTGCATCCCCTCCACCCGAAGTCGAACCGTCGAGCCC
This sequence comes from Microlunatus ginsengisoli, assembly GCF_039537205.1. NCBI lineage: Bacteria > Bacillati > Actinomycetota > Actinomycetes > Propionibacteriales > Propionibacteriaceae > Microlunatus > Microlunatus ginsengisoli. The sequence goes on from NZ_BAABAB010000007.1 coordinate 89,378, forward strand.
CCTCCGCTCGACGCATCGACCTGCGCCCACCACATGGTCGACGACCAGCCCCCCGTGGGCGTGCCGGACGCGCTCGGCACAGCGCCGGGTTGTCGTCAGGAGCTTCCCGTCCCTGTCAGCGATCGAGTTCGGCACGGCAAAAGCGTCGCGCAGCGCGGTTAAGAGATGGCTGGAACCGCTCGCCGGGTGCTGCCTGGACGCTGCCGGACACAACTGCGCAACGTTCCCGCCGGACGGCCGACCGCGCGACTCGCCCGCCTCGTACGGTGTCCGTCGTGGGCGACGAGCGGGAGTGGCGCCGGCGCCTGCCGCGCTGGTTGCTCACCACGCTCGGCTATCTGATCCTGGTCCCGCTCATCGTGGCGGAGGCGATCGCCGAGCCGGGCTGCGCCGGCGCCGACCGGTGCCGGTTGCCGCCGGGAAGCGGGCTCGCGGCCGTCGATGCGGTCACCTCCGGCGGTCTGCTGGCCTGCCTGCTCGGCATCGCCTGGGCACCGCGGCTGACGGTCTGGGGCGCCGGCGTGCTGGCCATCGTGTCCGGCGTCGTCCCCGGTCTGCCGCTCGCCCGTCCGGGTTTCTGGGTGGTGGCCGGCGCCGTGCTGCTGACCCTCGGCACCGTGGACCTGCTCGGTCGGCAGCACCAGCGCGCCATCGCCGCCGGCTGGACCGTCCGCCGCGACCCCGGGCTGGGCGCCGCCGCGGCCCGGGCCGATCTGTCCCGCAGGTTCCGGGCGCTGCCGTACCTGACCGGGGCGGTGACGGCGACCATGGTGGCCGGACTGGTGGCGCTGTATCCCTCTGCGGTGGACGAGGTGGCGGGGTTCGAGGCCCGCGCGGTGCACACCACGGCGACGGTGATTGGCTGGGCCGACAGCGACGAGTGGGAGACCGAGTTGGAGGTGGACGGGCGCCGAGTGCCGGTGGTGCTGGGTCGCGACCGGGATCCCGGCACGGTCGTGCCGGTGCTGGTGGACCCGCTGTCTCCCGACTGGGTCGTGGTCGTCGGCGAGCAGTCCGACCCGAGCGTCCTGTTGCTCTTCGCCGCCGCCGTGGCGATGGGCGGCGGTTCGGCGACGGCGGCGATTGCGGTCTGCCTCGGGCGCCGGCACCGGCTGGTCCGCGACGGCGGGCCGGTCGTGCGCGGCGTGCTCGTGAGCGACGGCAGCACGATCCGGCTGCAAGCCGCCGACACCGACGCGGGCCTCGACCTCGCGGTCGTCCCCTGGCCCGTGTCACTGAACTTCTACGCACCGCGCCGGGCTATGGTCCGCGGCGTTCCGTCGCTTCCGGTCGCGCCGAGCCGGCTCCTGCTCAGGCCGTTCAGCCATGGCCAGGTGGGCCGGCTCGCCGTGGACGTGATCGGCCTGCGCGCCCACGGCTACCCGATCATGGTGCGGGCGGGCGACGAGATCGCCGTGACGGCGTACGGCCTGCGCCATCCGCGGCCGGGCTGGCTGATCAACTCAGGTCGCGGCTGAACACCGGGGTCTCGTTGCCGGCGAGGTCGGCCCCGACGTAGCAGAACCGGACCGGCAGCGCGTCGGCCGGGATGAACGCCGGCACCCGCCGGAACGCCACATACCCGGCGGTGTCGGCGCAGTCCGTGCTGGCCGCGGGCCCGTACTTGATCCGGAAGTCGGACAGCTCGGGCGGGGAGAACACCGGTTGCACCCGGACGCCCTCCTTGCCCTGCTCGACCGACAGCCGCGGCGTCCGCGCCGGCGGGGTCAGGTCGCGCTGCAGGACGACCCTGGCCGGCTGATCGGGCGCTGCGACATCCTGCAGGCACCAGACGTAGAACCCCTCCGCGGTCGGCAGGTCGGTCTGGATCACGGTCTTGCGCTGCCCCGCCGCGACCGTGCGCTCGTACGTCGCCGGGTCCGCGCAGGCGTCGGCGTCGGTCAGCGGCGCGACCCCGGTCCAGACCGAGGTCGGCCGAGGCGCGGTCAGCTCGGCGCTGATCGTGTCGGTGCCGGCGTTCACACTGGCCAGCACGGCCGAGGCGACCAGGCCCGGCCGGGGCAGGGAGCAGCCGTCGGCGAGCGCGAACCGCCCGTCGGGGAAGCAGCCGGTCAGCTCCTGGACGCCGACCGCGTAGCTGGTGTCGGGCACCACCCGGGCGCCGGACTCCGTCCGTTCGCACGGCTTGTTCAGCCAGCACTCGCCGCCGGCGGCGGTGGCGCCGGCCGTGGTGGTGGTGATCATGCCGACCACCCGGTCGGTCCGGTCGAACAGCGGCGAGCCCGAGCTGCCGCCCAGGATGCCGGGGCAGTCCACCGCCTGGGCGCCGTCGAAGAACCAGCCGAGCTCGATCACGCCGACCGGCTCGCCGGTCACGCACTGCCCGATCCGTGGTGCGATCTGTCCGGCGGGCACGCCCTGCACCGGGACACCGACGTTGTCGACCAGCCGGCCGGACGGCAGCTGGGGCGCCGGGCGGTACGCCTCGATTCCGTTGTTGCGCAGCCGGGGCAGGCTGGCGTTCAGCTCGACCACCGATACGTCGGTGCCGTTCATCGAGCTGTAGACCACCCGCTTCGCCTTCACCGTCAACGAGGACGCGCGCCCACCGCGGCCGAAGGTGACCGCACTCTCCGCGGGCAGGTCCAGACCGACCTCTGTCGGCAACAGGTTGCGGGCTTGGGTGCAGTGACCGTTGGTGATCAGGTACGCCGGTCCGTCGGCCTGGGTGTCGAGCAGCCACCCGGTGCAGGCCGAGTCCTCACGGATCTGGGCGACACCCGAATAGCGTTCGGCCTGCTCGTTGTCCAGCTGCGGTGCAGGCACCAGTGGCGAGGCGACCTCGACCGTGAACGGCCACCAGCCGCCGCGCCAGAGGTTGAAGCCGATCGCCGCCGCGGCGATCAGCGCCGCCGCGGTCACCGAGGCCAGGGCGACGGACAAGGCGTTCGGGCTGCGCACGAGAGTCACCCTAGTGAGAACCGTGTCCCCGCCGCAGCATCTCGCTCCCAACTCCCGACTCCGTGCCCCGGCCCGCGCCGCGGCCCCACGTAGTCCGGGGGTGCGTCACTGTCAGCCGAGCTTGGCCAAGATCAGCTCCCGGACCCGGGCGGCGTCGGCCTGACCGCGCATCTGTTTCATCACCGCACCGATCAGCGCTCCGGCCGCCTGCACCTTGCCGGCCCTGATCTTGTCGGCGACGTCGGGGTTCGCGGCGATCGCCGCGTCCACGGCCTCGCCCAGCGCGCCCTCGTCGGAGACCACCGCCAGGCCGCGGGCCTCGACCACCTCCGCAGGTGTGCCCTCGCCGGCGATCACACCGTCGAACACCTGCCGGGCCAGCTTGTCGTTGATCGTGCCCTGCTCCACCAGCGCCTGGATCTCGGCGACCTGGGCGGGCGAGATGCCGACCTCGGCCAGCTCGACACCGGCCTCGTTGGCCCGCCGGGCGACCTCCGACAACCACCACTTCCGGGCGCTCTGCGCGCTCGCGCCGGCGGCCACGGTCTGCTCGATCACGTCCACCGCTCCGGCGCTGACCACGTCGCGGAGCTCCAGGTCGGTGAAGCCCCAGTCCGCGCTCAACCGCTGCAGCCGCTCGGCGGGCGGCTCCGGCAACGTCGCCCGCAGCTGCTCGACCCACTCCCGGCTCGGCGCCACCGGCACCAGGTCCGGCTCGGGAAAGTAGCGGTAGTCCTCGGCCTGCTCCTTGCTGCGCCCCGGCGTGGTCTCGCCGGTGTCCTCGTGCCAGTGCCGGGTCTCCTGCTTGATCCGCTCGCCGGACTGCAGCCGAGCGGCCTGCCGGGTGATCTCGTACCGGATCGCCCGCTCCACGCTGCGCAGCGAGTTCACGTTCTTGGTCTCGGTCCGGGTGCCGAGCGGGGAGGTCGGCGTCGGCCGCAGCGACACGTTCGCATCGCAGCGCAGCGAGCCCTGCTCCATCCGGACGTCCGAGACGCCCAGCGCTCTGAGCAGATCCCGCAGCATCGCGACGTACGCCCGGGCGACCTCCGGCGCCTTCTCAGCCGTGCCCTCGATCGGCTTGGTGACGATCTCGATCAGCGGCACGCCGGACCGGTTGTAGTCCAGCAGCGAGTGGTCGGCGCCGTGGATCCGGCCGGTGGCGCCGCCGACGTGCAGCGACTTGCCGGTGTCCTCCTCCATGTGCGCCCGCTCGATCCCGATCCGGTACGTCTGTCCGTCCACGACGATCTCGGTCCAGCCGTCGTACGCGATCGGCTCGTCGTACTGGCTGATCTGGTAGTTCTTCGGCATGTCCGGGTAGAAGTAGTTCTTCCGGGCGAACCGGCACCAGTCGGCGATCGAACAGTTCAGCGCCAGCCCGATCCGGATGGCGGACTCGATCGCCTTCGCGTTCACCACCGGCATCGAGCCCGGCAGGCCGAGGCACACCGGGCAGGTCTGGGTGTTCGGTGCGGCCCCGAATGCGGTCGAGCAGCCGCAGAACATCTTCGACGCCGTGTTCAGCTCGACGTGCACCTCCAGCCCCAGCACCGGGTCGAAGTTCGCGATCGCGTCCTCGTACGGAACCACCGGCGCGCTCATCGTGCACCTCCGAGATCCGTGCCCTGAGCCTGTCGAAGGGCACTCGGCTGCTCACTGCGCCCTTCGACGAGCTCAGGGCACATCGAACTCAGCGGGCCGCCCCAGGCCGAGACCAGCTCACGCTCCAGCGCGGCACCGACCCGGTACAGCCGATCGTCGGCGAGCACGGGGGCCATCACCTGCAGCCCGACCGGCAACCCGTCCTCCGGTGCCAGCCCGATCGGGAACGAGGCGCTGGCATTGCCGGCCAGGTTGGACGGGATGGTGCACAGGTCGTTCATGTACATCGCCAACGGGTCGTCCACCTTCTCCCCGATGCCGAACGCGGTCACCGGCGTGGACGGCGAGACCAGCACGTCCACCGAGGAGAACGCCGCGTCGAAGTCCCGGCTGATCAGGGTCCGCACCTTCTGGGCCTGGCCGTAGTAGGCGTCGTAGTAGCCGCTGGACAGCGCGTACGTGCCGATGATGATCCGGCGCTTCACCTCGGCCCCGAAGCCGGCCTCGCGGGTCAGCGCCATCACCTCCTCGGCGCTGTGGCTGCCGTCGTCGCCGACCCGCAGCCCGAACCGCATCGCGTCGAACTTCGCCAGGTTGGACGACACCTCGCTGGGCATGATCAGGTAGTAGGCCGGCAAGGCGTAGACGAAGTGCGGGCAGGACACCTCGACGATCTCCGCACCCAGGCTTGCGAGCAGCTCGACCGCCTCGCCGAACCGCTGCTCCACCCCCGGGGCATAGCCGTCGCCGGCGAACTCCTTGACGATGCCCACCCGCAGGCCGGAGACGTCTCCGGACCGGGCGGCATCGACGACCGGGGGCACGGGCGCGTCGATCGAGGTCGAGTCGCAGGGGTCGTGGCCGGCGATCACCTCGTGCAGCAGCGCCGCGTCGAGCACGGTCCGGGCGCACGGGCCGGGCTGGTCCAGGCTGGAGGCCATCGCCACCAGGCCGTAGCGGGACGTCCCGCCGTACGTCGGCTTCACCCCGACCGTGCCGGTCACCGCTGCCGGCTGCCGGATCGAGCCGCCGGTGTCGGAGCCGATCGCCAGCGGCGCCTCGAACGCGGCCAGCGCCGCCGCGCTGCCACCGCCGGAGCCGCCCGGGATCCGGTCGGTGTCCCACGGGTTGCGGGTGGGGCCGTACGCGGAGTTCTCGGTCGAGGACCCCATCGCGAACTCGTCCATGTTGGTCTTGCCCAGGATGACGATGTCGGCGTCCAGCAGCCGGCGGGTGACCGTGGCGTCGTACGGCGGGATCCAGTTCTGCAGGATCTTCGAGCCGCAGGTGGTCGGCGCCCCGGCGTAGGTGAATACGTCCTTGAGCGCCAGCGGCACCCCGGCCAGCGGACCGACGGCCTCGCCGGCGGCGATCTTGGCGTCCACCGCGGCGGCCCGGGCCAGCGCGCGGTCGGTGTCGACGTACAGGAAGGCGTTGATCGTCTCGTCAACGGCCGCGATCCGGTCCAGACAGGCCTGGGTCGCCACGACCGAGCTGGTCTCGCCGGAGGCGATCGCCGCGGCCAGCTCGGCAGCGGTGCGCCTGATCAGCGTGCTCACGCCTCCTCCTCCAGAATCCGTGGCACCCGGAACCGGTCCTGCTCCGTGGCGGGGGCGCCGGCCAGTACGTCGGCGAGCGGGAGCGACGGGCACACCACGTCCTCGCGGAACACGTTGGTCAGCGGCAACGCGTGGGAGGTCGGCGGGATGTCCTCGGCGGCGACGTCGGCCACCTTCATCACCGACTCGAGGATGACGTCGAGCTGCGGCGCCAGGTGCGCCAGCTCGTCGTCGGTCAGCTCGATCCGGGCCAGCTTGGCCAGGTCGGCGATGTCGTCAGGGGTGAGCGCCACGATCGGGTGCACTCCTTCGCGGTTCGGTTTCAGGCGAGGTCATCCTAGGAGGCCCCACCCACAAGTCGGGGCTAGGTGAGCTCGCGGATCACCAGTCCGGTCTTCAGCTTCGGGGTGAAGAAGGTGGACTTGGGCGGCATCAGCAGGCCCTCCCGGGCGGTCCGCTCGATCTCGGCGATGCCGACCGGGCGGATCAGCACGGCGGCCACCGCGCGACCCTCGGCCACCGCGGCCAGCACCTCCTCCAGCCCGTGCTGGTAGGTCACCTCGGCGGGAGTGTCGGCCAGCGCGGCCTCCAGCCAGGCACCGTCCAACGCGCGTACGTCGTCGAACGCGCCCGGACTGGGGCTCAGCGTCCAGGTGGCGGCCCCGGTGTGCAGGACCAGGTAGCCGTCCTGCTCCATCGCCCGCAGCACCGCCGGCGTGGGCGCGGGTGCGGGGACGAGGTCGAACCGGGCGCCCAGCGCGGCGGTGAGCGTGGCGACGTCGACGCCGGTGTAGAGCCGGTGGATGGCGGCGATGCTCAGCTGGTCGGCGACCAGCTCGTTGACGAAGGTCAGGGTCTGCTCGGCCGGCGAGTCGGTCCGGCCGGACCCCGTGCGCACCTCGTCGCGGTAGATCCGGGCCACGCCGTAGCGGTGGTGACCGTCGGCGATCAGGACGTCGTCGGCGGCCAGCACCGCCTGGATCGCGGCGATCCGGTCGGGGTCGGTGACCCGCTCGACCACGTGCGTGACACCGTCTTCGGTCACTTCGCCGAGCGGCTCCCCGGGCCTGCGGAGCAACTCGGTCAGCCCGTGGGCCAGCGACAGCCCCCACACCGGCGACAGGTTGGCGCCGGTCGCCCGGGTGAGGTCCAGCCGGTCGGTCGACGCCTTCGGGGTGGTCCGTTCGTGCGGCAGCACGCGGGTTCCTTCCGGACCCGAGGCGGCACCCGCATCGACCACCTCCAGCCCGCCGAGCACCCCGACGACCTCCCGCGCCCGGCCCAGATCGTCGGTGAACCGCAGCCGATAGACGGTGAAGCTCGGTTCCGGGTCGCGGATCAGTACGCCACGCGCGATCCACTCGGCCAGCGTGTCCGCCGCCCGGTCATAGCGGTCCTCCCCGCCGCGTGGCACGTCGACCACGGTGATGTTCTCGGCCGAGCGCTGCTGCAGCGCGTCCACGTCGGCGTCGGACAAGACGTCGTACGGCGGTGCGATCACCCGCGCGAGGTCGGAGCCGGACGGACCATCGGTCGCATAGCGCAGGGCGCGGAAAGGCTCGAATCGAGGCACCGGACAAGGCTTCCATCTCGCGTGCCCTCGGACCGACCTGGGTCACCCTGCGGGACCCGCGTGATGTCCCCGCAACACGACGGTAATGCCGCGTAAGCGAAGATGGTGGCCGTGTTCTTGATGCGTGTCCTGCTCCCGGACCGTCCCGGCTCGCTCGGCAGAGTCGCGACGGCCCTCGGCGGCGTCGGCGCGGACATCAACGCGGTGGAGATCGTCGACAAGGGTGACGGGGAGGTCGTCGACGATTTCATCGTCGATCTGCCGCACGACCAGCTGCCGGAGATGCTGGTGACGGCCTGCAACGCCCTCGACGGCGTGAAGGTCCAATGGATCTCGCGCTATCCCGAGGGCGGCGGCCTGCAGTCCGACCTCGAGGCGCTGGAGCGGATGACCGCCGACCCGGCACAGGCCGCGGAGACCCTGGTCGGGCTCTGCCCGGTGGTATTCCGGTCGCACTGGGCGGCACTGCTCGACCTCGCCGGCGAGACGCCCCAGCTCGCTCGCTCGACCACGCTGGCCCCCGACCTGAGCGACACCCTGGTGCGGCGGCTGGAGCCGTTCGACCACACCCATCGCGCCGATCTGGAGCACGGCTGGCTCCCGGGCTGGGGCGAGTCGACGGTAGTGGTGACGCCGGTGACCCGTGACCGCGCCATCGTCATCGGCCGGCTCGGCGGACCGGCGTTCATGGACTCCGAGATCGCCCGGCTGCATCACCTGGCGGCCCTGGTCAAGTGACCCAGTTCGGCTGAGCCCTCGGCGTCGGGCGGTGGGATAGGTTCCGGTCATGGGTGACGGGGCTTGAGCGGGACCGGCTGGCCCGATCTGGTCGCGTTCCTCACCTCGATCGGGTACGGCGTCGCCTCCGCCATCTTCCCGGTCGTCAACGCCGAGGCGTACGTCGTCTTGTCCCAGGTGTCGGCGACGATCGGCGCGCTGCCGATCGCGATCGGGCTGGCGCTCGGGCAGACGGTGGGCAAGCTCGCCTTGTTCTACAGCGTGCGGGCGGGCCGGGAGTCGCGGTTCGTCCGGCACCGCCGGGCCCGCGCCCGGTCCAAGCCCAAGGGGCGGGCCCGGCAGCGGTTCGATGCCGCGGTCGCCTGGCTGCTGGCCCTGGTCGGTACGAAGCGCTGGGGACTGCCGATCGTGCTGGTCGCCGCGATCTTCGGCATCCCGCCGCTGTACGCCGTCGCCCTGCTGGCCGGCGCCACCACGATGAAGGCGCACTGGTTCGGGCTGATGGTGCTGATCGGCCGGGCCACCCGGTTCGTCCTGATCGCCGAGGGCTCGCTCAACCTCTCCGGCCTCTTCCACTGACCTGCGCGCCGCCTGGCGGCCGCCCGCCCCGGCCCGCCTGTCGCCGCGCTCGCCCCGCGCCCCTCTGGCCTTCCGCCCGCCCGCCCCGCGCGTCGCTTCTCGCCCACCTGCTCGCCTCGCTGGCCTCCCGCCCGCCCGCCCCGCGCGTCGCTTCTCGCCCACCCCGATGCATCTTCGCGCGCGTTCCACCAACTCCGCGCGTGAAGCTAGACGCGCGAACTGGGTCGAAGCCGAGCGAAGATGGTCGGCCGCGGTGCTGATGACCGCGCAGCCAGCGGGGGTCGCGGCGCCGCAGGGGGTCCGGGCGGAGGGGTCAGGGTGGCGGCGACCCGGGCTGAAGGGCTCGAGGTGGCGACTACTTCTCGCCGCCGATGCCGAAGCCCCAGGAGCCGGTCATCACGAAGTACACGTACCAGCCCACGAGGAAGATCGCGAGCATCGCGCCGAACAGGGCAAGGCTGGCCCAGATCCGCATCCGCTTCTTCGCCTTGGTGCTCGGCACCTTGACCGGTCCCCACTCGCCCACGTTCGGCTGGACCCGCGGCGGGGTCGACCCGTTCAGGTTGAGATTGGAGAAGATCTTCGGCACGCGCCAACTGTAGTGGCGAACGCGAAGTCGGCTTGAGCGGTGCGCGAAGCGGACTTAACCTCGAAGTATCGCTCGCAGAGAAGGGAGATGATCCCGGTGGCGATCGCCGCGCTGGTCGTCTGGCTGATCACGGTGGGCGTCGGTTCGTACATGGTCAGGTTGTGGCTCGGAAACGGCGGGCTGACTCGCGACTCGTCCCACTTTCCGCCGGCTCGCGTATTCACCCATCTGGGGCTGGCCGTCGCCGGCCTGATCGTCTGGATCCTCCACCTGGCCACCGGCCTGACCTTGCTTGCCTGGATCGCGTTCGCCGACCTGGTCCTGGTGGCTCTGCTCGGCGGCCTGCTGGTCAACCGGTGGCGGGTCGACGGTCGTGCGGCCATGGCCGACCCTGGCGCCTCGAGGCCGGATCTCGCCGAGCAGCACATCAGCCGGCCGCCGGTCGTGCTGCACGGCGTGCTGGCATCGGCCACCTTGATCCTGGTGCTGCTCGCCGCGCTCGGCGTCGGCACCTGAGCAGCCCCAGCATCCACCACTAGCCGCCCCGGGTGGCGATGGCGGCGGCGGCCTCCGGCCCGTCGTCCAGCAGAAGCTGGAACGCGTCGGCACCGTGCAGCACCGGGACCTCCAGCTGAACGGCCTTGTCGAACTTGGATCCGGGTGCCTCGCCGACGACGACGAAGGAGGTCTTCTTCGACACCGAACCGGAGACCTTGCCCCCACGGACGGTGATGGCCTCGGCCGCGCTGTCGCGGGTGAAGCCGTCGAGGGAGCCGGTCACCACCACCGACAGCCCGGACAGGGTCTGTGCGCGCTGCTCCTTGGGCTCGTCCCGCATGGCGGCGCCGGCGGCCTGCCACTTGGCCACGATCTCGCGGTGCCACGGCTCGGCGAACCAGTCGAGGATCGCCTGGACCAGGGTCGGCCCGAGGCCCTCGACCTCGGCCAGCTGCTCCGCCGTCGCGGTCGCGATCGCATCGATGTCACCGAACGCGGCGGCCAGGTCGGGCGCGACTCCGGGCCCGACGTGGCGAATCGACAAGGCGATCAGGTAGCGGTCGAGCGGCTTGGTCTTCGCTTGTTCCAGGTTGGCCAGCAGCTTGCTGCCGTTGGCCGACAGCCGGCCGTCCTTGGTGGTGAAGAACGGGACAGCGGTCAGCTTCTCCTCGGTCAGGGAGAACAGGTCGCCCTCATCGGTGATCAGCCCGGCGTCCAGCAGCGCCTGCGCGCTGCGATAGCCGAGCACCTCGATGTCCAGCGCCGATCGCCCGGCCAGGTGGAACAGGCGCTCTCGCAGCTGCGCCGGGCACGAGCGCGTGTTGGGGCAGCGGATGTCGGCGTCGCCCTCCTTCTCCGGCTTCAGCTCGGTGCCGCACTCCGGGCAGTGGGTCGGCATCTCGAACTCACGCTCGGAGCCGTCGCGGAGCGCCACCACCGGCCCGACGATCTCGGGGATCACGTCGCCGGCCTTGCGCAGCACGACGGTGTCCCCGATCAGCACGCCCTTGCGCTTCACCTCGCTCGCGTTGTGCAGCGTGGCCATGCCGACCGTCGAACCGGAGACGAGCACGGGCTCCATCACCCCGTACGGCGTCACGCGGCCGGTCCGGCCCACGTTCACCCGGATGTCGAGCAGCTTGGTGTTGACCTCCTCCGGCGGGTACTTGAACGCGATCGCCCAGCGCGGCGCCCGGGTGGTCGAGCCGAGCTGGTCCTGTACGGCGCGCTCGTCCAGCTTGATCACCACGCCGTCGATCTCGTGCTCGACCGAGTGCCGGTGCTCGCCGTAGTAGGCGATGTAGTCGCGCACCTCGGCCATCGTCGCGGCGACCTTGTAACGGGTGCTGGTCGGCAGCCCCATCGCGCGCAGCACCTCGTACGCCTCGCTCTGCCGGGCCGGCGCGAATCCCTCGGCGGCGCCGATCCCGTGCAGCACGAAGCCCAGCCGCCGGCTCGCGGTCACCTTGGGATCCTTCTGCCGCAGCGAGCCGGCGGCGGCGTTGCGCGGGTTGGCGAACGGCGCCTTGCCGTCGGCGACCAGGTGCTCGTTCAGTGCCGCGAAGTCCTGGACGGCGAAGAACACCTCGCCGCGGACCTCCAGCAGCGCCGGCGGATCGTCGACGCTCAGGCGCTCCGGGATCACCGCGATGGTCCGCACGTTCGCCGTGACGTCCTCGCCGGTCCGCCCGTCGCCCCGGGTCGCCGCCCGGACCAGCCGACCCCCCTCGTACACCAGGTCCAGGGCCAGCCCGTCCACCTTCAGCTCACACAGATAGCCCGACTGCTCGATCCGTGCCTCGCCCAGCTCGCGCGCCGCCCGGGCCGCCCAGCGGTCCAGCTCCTCGTCGCTGAACGCGTTGTCCAGGCTCATCATCTTGACCAGGTGCTCGACCGGCTCGAACGTCGTCGACGGCGCCCCGCCGACCTGCTGAGTCGGCGAGTCGGGCGTCCGCAACGTGGGGAACCGGTCCTCGAGCTGCTCGAGCTCGCGCATCGCGCCGTCGAACTCCGCATCGGACAGGGTCGGCGCGTCCAGCACGTAGTAGCGCCAGCGCGCCTGGGTGATCCGCTCGCTCAGGTCCGCATGCTGCTCGCGCGCCGCCGCGTCGGGCTCGTCCTGGGCGACGGGGTCATCGGTCGGCAGATCGGTGTTCTCGGCCACCTGCGCACATTAGCGCCGCCCACCGACAGTGTTGTCCGGCTCGCGCGCTCGGCGTACGTCCACTCCCCCGCTGCTCACTCACCGGCTTCAGCCGGCTCGGCACAATCCGGCCGCGGCGGGAAGTGCGGCCGGTTCAGGGCCTGGGCGGCCCGAGAATCCGGCCGCGGCGGGAAAGTGCGGCCAGTTCAGGGCCTGGGTGGCCCGAGAATCCCGCCGCGGCGGGAATCCGAACCGGGCCGAGACCGGCGAGGCGGCGAGCAGGCCTGGGTTACGCCGCGGCCGCGGGCGCCGACCTGGGCTCGCGGAGGGCGACGCCGAAGAAGACGAAAGCGATGCCGACGGCGATCGCCATCGCGCAGACGCCGAAGGCGACCACCGAGGTGAACAGCGACGCCTGCAGGAAGGACGACGTCATCGCCGTGTCCCGATTGGGGTCGTCCTTGTCCAGCTCGGCGTACGTCTTGCCGCCGGTGATCTTCATCGTGTGCTCGTCGATCACGGTGGCCTGGCAGTACGCGCTGATCGGGCCGGCGACGTTGCGTCCGGCGCTGCACGGGGCGTCGCTGGAGACGGTGATCTTCTGGCTGGACAGCGTGGTGCTCACCACGATCCAGACGAGGATGCCGGCGACGATGAAGATCGCGCCGAAGATGATGCCGACAAGAGGTGCCGCCTTGCGCATGCGCTCGGACCTTCCGGGTGGGGTGACGGAACGGACCCCTCGTGCCTAACGGAGATTCGGCGCAGTTCTCCGGCCGACTCGCCCAGGACTCCACACTGTTATCCAAATGTCTCCGCGCTCGTCACCTGTCTCGCAGACGATCGCAAGCGGGAACAGAACGCCGAGCGAGGACCCGAGCGGGTGGGCAGGTCAGCGGGCGAGCTCCTCGGAGACGATCTCGGCGGCCTCCCGGACCGCCCGCAGGGCGTCGATCGCGCCGGCCCGGTCGAACCCGGCCAGCCCGCAGGCCGGGGTGACCAGCAGCCGGCCGGACACGTCCGGTCCGAGGCCCAGCGCGCGCAACGGCCGGAGCGCCCGGTCGGCGACCCCGCGGGCGTTCGGCCGCCCGGGCTCGCGCCCCCGATCGGTCCGCAGCGCGCCGAGCCCGATCAACGTCCCGGCCTCGAGCGCCTCGGCCACCTGGTCCCAGGTCCGCGAGTCGGCGCGGTCCACGTCCAGCATCAGCCCGGTCACTCCGGCCCGGCGGAGCAGCTCGACCGGGACGTCCGCGGCGCAGCAGTGCACCAGCACGGGCGTCGCGGCGCCGGCGGCCTCCAACCGCTCGACGAGCTGGCCGTACGTCCCGCTCACCTCGGGCCGGTCGACGGCCCGGTGCCGGTGCAGCCCGCTCGCGGTCCGTACCCCGCCGGCGAGCACGGCCGGCAGCAGCGGCTCGTCGAGTTGGACCAGCCACTCGACCTCGGGCAGCCGGCGGCGCAGGTCGAGCACCAGCTGCGCGATCCCCTCGGCCAGCGACTGGCCGAGCTCGCGCCGGGCCCCGCGGTCGGCCAGCACCCGGTCACCGCGCGGGCGCTCCATCGACGCGGCCAGCGTCCACGGACCGCCGACGGACAGCTTCACCGGACCGGCGTAGCCCTGCGCTTGCTCCTCCAGTTGATCGAGATCGGAGCGCAGGACGGCGCGCGCCTGGCGGTGCTCGCGGCCGGAGGAGTCGCTCAATCGCCAGCCGGCCGGCTGCAGGTCCACCGGCAGCTCGTGCAGCAGCGCCGTCGCCCGGCCGATCATCCCAGCCGCGGGTCCGCGCTGCGGCAGCTCCGGCAGGTAGGGCAGGTCGGGGCACTCGGCGAAGGCGATCTTGACCGCCTCGGTCAGGTCGGTTCCCGGCCAGGAACCGATGCCGGTGCTGCGGACCGGCGCGGGATCGCTCATCGGGCGCGGCTCATCGGGTGCGGCTCATCGAGCGCTGGCGATGGTGGAGCTGCCGACCACCCGGGTGCCGTCGTACAGCACCGCCGCCTGACCGGGCGCCACGCCGGCGAGCGCCGCGCCGACGTCGATGCTGACCCGATCGTCGTCGGCGCTGACCTCGGCCGGCACCGGCTCGCCGTGCGCCCGGACCTGGACCCGGCCCGACCACCGGCCGGACGGGCGGCCGCCGGTCCAGACCGGACGGGCGCCGACGATGTGGCGGACCGTCAGCGCGGACCGCGGTCCCACGGTGACGGTGTTGGTCACCGGCGAGATGTCCAGCACGTAGCGCGGCAGCCCGTCGTCGGCAGGCACCCCGAGCCGGAGGCCTCGGCGCTGGCCGACGGTGAAGTGGTGGGTGCCCTGGTGGCTGCCGACCGTCCGGCCGTCGGTGTCGACGATCTCGCCCGGCGTCGTACCGAGCCGACGGTCGAGGAACCCGGCAGTGTCGCCGTCGGCAATGAAGCAGATGTCGTGGCTGTCGGGCTTGGCGGCCACGGACAGGCCCCGGGCAGCGGCCTCGGCCCGGACCTCGGACTTGAGCGAGTCGCCCAGCGGGAAGAACGACCTGGCCAGCTGGTCGGCGGTCAGCACACCGAGGACGTACGACTGGTCCTTGCCGTCGTCAACGGCGCGGTGCAGCTCGACCCCGTCGGGGCCGGACACCAGCCGTGCATAGTGCCCGGTGCAGACGGCGTCGAAGCCGAGCGCCACCGCGCGGTCCAGTACGGCGGCGAACTTGATCTTCTCGTTGCAGCGCAGGCAGGGGTTGGGGGTTCGGCCGGCCGCGTACTCGGCGACGAAGTCGTCCACCACGTCCTCGGCGAACCGGTCGGACAGGTCCCAGACATAGAAGGGGATGCCCAGGGCGTCGGCGGCGCGGCGCGCGTCGTGGGCGTCCTCCTTGGAGCAGCAGCCGCGCGCGCCGGAGCGGAACGACAGCGGGTTCTTCGACAGGGCCAGATGGACGCCGGTGACGTCGTGACCGGCGTCGACGGCGCGGGCGGCGGCGACCGCTGAGTCGACGCCGCCGGACATGGCAGCCAGGATCTTCATCGCCGGGTCACCCTACTCGGGCACCGGCCACGGCGCCCGCCATCCGTGCCCGCGCCAGCGCCTCGGGCAGCGCGGCGATCAGTGCGTCGATGTCGGCCGGTGCGGTGCTGCGGCCGAGGGAGAACCGGAGCGTGCTCCGCGCATCGCGTTCGGTCCGGCCCATCGCCAGCAGCACGTGGCTCGGTTCGGCGACCCCGGCCGAGCAGGCCGACCCGGTCGCGCAGTCGATGCCCGCGGCGTCCAGCAGCATCATCATCGCGTCCGCCTCGCAACCGGGGAACGTCACGCTGAGGATGCCGGGCAGCGTGGCGACATCGTCCGGTGTGTTGACGACGACATCGGGCGCGATCGTTCGCAGCCGGGCGGTCAGCTCGGCCCGCAGCTCTCGCAGCCGTACGTCCTCCGCGGCCCGGTCTCCGTCGGCGACCTCGATCGCGGCGGCGAAGCCGGCGATCGCCGCGACGTCGATCGTCCCGGAGCGCAGGTCGCGCTCCTGGCCGCCGCCGTGCAGCATCGGGGTCAGCTCGAGCCCGCGGCGGATCACCAGCGCGCCGATCCCGACCGGCCCGCCGAGCTTGTGCGACGTACAACTCATCAGGTCAAGACCGCTCGCCCCGAAGTCGACGCTGACGTGGCCGACGGCCTGCACGGCGTCGCTGTGGCTGAGCGCACCGCGGGCAGCTGCCAGCTCGGCGACCTCGCGGACCGGCTGGAGCGTACCCACCTCGTTGTTGGCCCACATCACCGAGACGACCGCGGTCCGCTCGTCCACCAGATCGGCCAGCGCGGCCAGGGCGAGCCGGGCGCCGCCATCCACCGGCGCCAGAGCGACCTCACCGCCCTGCTCGCGGACCCAGCCGGCGGTGTCCAGCACGGCGTGGTGCTCGATCGCACTGACCACGACGCCGGCCCGCGCCGGCTGGTCGGTCGCGGCTCGGCCGGACCACCAGGCGCCCTTGACGGCGAGGTTGTCGGCCTCGGTGCCGCCGGAGGTGAAAACGACCTCCACCGGCAACGCGCCGAGCCGGGCGGCGATCGACTCCCGCGCATCTTCCACCACCCGCCGGGCCGTCCGCCCGGAGCCGTGCAGGCTGGACGCGTTGCCGACCGTCGCGAACTGCCGGGTCATCGCCTCGATCGCCTCGGGCACCATCGGGGTGGTCGCGGCGTGATCGAGATACACCCTGCGCATGGCTCATAGTCTGCCTGGTCGCCTCCGAGCCCCGGAAACTGTGCGCGTCTTGCAGCGACACGCCGCCCGGGACTGCGAGAACTGCACACTTTCCGGGTGCGGGGGCCGGTGGGGCGTCGGAGGGCGCATGCCGGGGCGGCCGGGCGGCGACTCCGCACCCTACGCAGCCGGCCCGGGGCGGACTCCGCACCCCGCCCAGCCGGCCCAGGCGGACTCCGCACCCCGTACATCCGGCCGGAGTGGACTCCGCACCCCCCGTACAGCCGGCCCGAGTGGACTCCGCACCCGGTACAGCCGGCCCCGAGTGGACTCCGCACCCCGCAGGTGCACTTCGCACCCGGCATGCAGGGTGCGGAGTGGATCTCCGCGGTGCGGAGTCCCTTCGTCGGCGCCGAGGCCTGTCCACAGGTCGCCGTCGAGCCGTCGGTGGGGCGAAAAAGTTGTCCACAGATCTACCTGACGGTCGGTCCCACCCCTTGCAATCTGCATTGTGATGTGCGGATGGACGACATCATCTCGCTCGACACCCTCCGAGCTCGTGGGCTCGATCATCCAGAGATCAGGCGCCTCGTGCGCTCCGGCGAGCTCGAACGCGTACGCCGCGGGGTCTTCATGCGCCCCTCGTCGCCGTGCACCGTCGAGGAGCGGCACCGTCGACTGGTCCGGGCGACCTCGCGGTTCCTCGGCGAGGGTGCCGTGATCAGCCACTTTTCGGCAGCCACACTCCACCGGCTCCCTGTCTGGCCCGACGCCATCGGCCGAGTTCACCTGACGCACCCGAGGAGCTACGGCGGGAAGCGCCGGGACAGTGTCCACGTGCACCTGGGCCGCCTCCCGCCCGACGACGTCGTGCGGATCGACGGCATCCCGGTCACCAGCCTCGCGCGTACGGTCCTCGACCTCGGCCGGTCCGCCACGCTGGCCCAGACCGTGGCCGCCGGTGATCGCGCCCTGTTGCTCGGCCTGACCGGTCACGAGCTCGCGGAAGGTCTGTCCCGGATGGAGCGCTGGCCCGGTACCCGCCAGGCGCGGCAGGCCGTCGCCATGCTGGATCCACGGAGCGAGAGCGCCGGCGAATCGGCGAGCCGGGTCGAGCTGATCAACCAGAACCTGCCCCACCCGGAGCTCCAGCTGGAGATCGTCGACGGCCGCGGCGACTTCGTCGCGCGCAGCGACTTCGGTTGGGCCGAGCAGCGAACCGTGGGCGAGTTCGATGGCAAGATCAAGTACGGCCGGCTGCTCAGGCCGGGCGAGACGGTCGAGGATGTCGTCTGGGACGAGAAGCTCCGAGAGGACGCCATCCGAGACGCCGGCTGGCAGGTCGTCCGGTGGACCTGGGCCGATCTCCGACGCCCGGAGGTCATTCGCGATCGGATCCTGCGCGCCTTCGACCGGTCCGCCGCCGGGCGCCCTCGATCCGGGTGGTGAACCCGTTCGCGTCCGACGACGCCGCCGCACTCCGCACCCCGGAGGGCGACTCCGCACCCTGCGCGCAGGGTGCGGAGTCCAGTTCCGGGGTGCGGAGTCGCACGGGGGGTGGTTGGCCGGGGTGCGGAGTCGCACGGGGGCGGTTGGCCGGGGTGGAGTCGCACGGGGGCGGTTGGCCGCGGTGCGGAGTCCGCACGGGGGCGGTGGCCGGGGTGCGGAGTCGCTGCCCGGGGTGCGGAGTCGCACGAGGGGCGGTTGGCCGCGCGGAGGCGCGCTACTTGCGCGAGGCGGGCTACTTGCGCGCGGCGATCTCCTTCGTGACGGCGGGGAGGACGGTGTGCAGGTCGCCGACCACGCCGAGATCGGCCAGGGCGAAGATCGGGGCCTCCGGATCCTTGTTCACCACCACGATCGACTTCGAGGTCTGCATGCCCGCGCGGTGCTGGATGGCGCCGGAGATGCCGGCGGCGACGTACAGCTGCGGGGAGACGGTCTTGCCGGTCTGGCCCACCTGGTACGCGTGCGGGTACCAGCCGGAGTCCACCGCCGCGCGGGACGCCCCGACCGCCGCGCCGAGCGCATCCGCGAGCGCCTCGACCTGGGCGAAGTCACCGCCGGTGCCGCGGCCGCCGGAGACCACGATCGCGGCTTCGGTCAGCTCGGGCCGGCCGCTCGCGGCCTTCTCCTCGACCTTCACGATCCGGGCCCCCTTGGCCGCGTCGGAGATGCTCACCGACGCCTCCTCCACGGTGCCCGCTGCCTGGGCGGGCTCCGGGGCGACCGCATTCGGCTTGACCGTGATCACCGGGGTGCCGTGGGTGACCGAGGCGCTGACCGTCCAGTTGCCGGCGAACACCGACTGCACGGTCGAGCCGTCGGAGCTGACGTCGACCGCATCGGTGATCAGCCCGGACCCGAGCTTCACCGCCAGCCGGCCGGCGACCTCCTTGCCCTCGGCGCCGGAGCTGATCAGCACGGCCGCGGCGCCGGTGGACGACGCCAGCTGGGCCAGCGCCTCCGCCTTCGGAGCCACCAGGAACTCCTCGAACGCCGGGTCGGCGACCGCGAGCACCCGCTCCGCGCCGTACTCGCCCAGCTTCGCGGCGGCACCGGCGTCGGCGGAGCCGAAGACGACCGCGACCGGTGTGCCGATCCGGCGCGCCAGGGTGAGCAGTTCCAGGCTCGGCTTGGCGACGCCGCCGTCGACCAGGTCGGCCACCACCAAAACGTCAGACATGTTGTTGCGCTCCCCTTCTCAGATGTACTTGCCGGCGGCCAGGAACTCGATCAGCGACGCGGCGCCCGAGCCGTCCTCGTCGGTCACCACACGACCGGCCTCCTTGGGCGGCCGGGGTGCGGTCTGCGCGACCTTGGTCCAGGCCGCGTCCAGCCCGACCGAACCCTCCTCGATGCCGAGGTCGGACAGGGTCAGCTCCTCGACCGGCTTCTTCTTGGCCGCGAGAATGCCCTTCATCGACGGGTAGCGCGCCTCGCCGGACTGGTCGGTGACGCTGACCACGGCAGGCAGGTCCGCCTCGACGGTCAGGCTCGCGGTGTCGGTGTCGCGGCGGATGGTGACCGTCCGCCCGGCCAGCGAGAGGGTCGCGCCCATCGTCGCCGCCGGCCAGCCGAGGCGCTCGGCGATCATCGCCGGGACGACCCCCATCGAGCCGTCGGTCGAGGCCATCCCGCAGATCACCAGATCCGGGTCGGCCCGCTCGATCGCCGCCGCCAGGATCGCCGAGGTGCCCAGGGCGTCCGATCCGTGGATCGCGTCGTCGAGCACGTGGATCCCGGCCGAGGCACCCATCTGCAGGGCGCGCTTGATCGCGTCCGCCGCGTCGTCGGGGCCGACGGTGAGGGCCACCACCTCGACGTCGTCGCCGTCGTCGGCGAGCTGCAGGGCCTGCTCCACCGCATACTCGTCCAGCTCGGACAGCAGGCCGTCGCTCGCCTCGCGGTCGACCGTCCCGTCGTCGGCGAAACTGCGTTCACCGGTCGCGTCGGGGACGTACTTCACACAGACGACGATCTTCATCTCGCTCGCTCCATCGCTCTCGCTGCTCACCTTCGGGCTATATTACTCGCGAGTAACTTAGTCTACGCCATCAGGTCCGGGCCGCGGCCGGCCGAGTGGGTCTCACAGTAGTGCCGCGGACGTATCAGGCGAGCTCGCCGGACTTCTTCCGATCAGGCGGAGGGCTTGGGGAGCACAGCGATGGGGCGTGACCGGGAGAGGAGTCTCCGGGTCACGCCCCGCGCCCGTTCGGAGAACGACGCGACGAGCCGGCCGGCGGTCCGGCTGCTCGGCCCGCTCAGCGTCGAGTACGACGGCCGGCGGGTCGACCTCGGACCGGCTCGGCAGCGGTCCGTGCTGGCCGTGCTGCTGCTCGCCGCCGGCCGGCCGGTCGGGATCGGCGAGCTGGCCGAGCGGGTCTGGGGTCAAGAGCCGCCGGTGGCCGCCGGACAGGCCCTGCGCAGCTACATCTGCCGGCTGCGGCAATCCCTGTCCGGCGTCGCCGGGTTGAGCATCGAGCGCTCCGCCGGCGGGTACGTCCTCGCCTGCGACCCCGACACCGTCGATCTGGCACGCGCCTGCCGGCTCCGCGGGCTGGCCCGGAGCCGGCTGGACTCCGGCGACGCCGCCGCTGCCCTGGTGGCGCTCGGCGAGGCCATGGAAATCAGCCGCGAGGAGCCGCTGGCCGGGCTGGCCTCCCCCTGGCTGGACGACCAGCGCCGCGCCCTCGCCCACGAGCGCCGCTGCCTGGAGCTGGAGCACAACGATCTCGCGCTCCGGCTCGGCGAGGCCGAACGCATCCTGCCGGCCCTGATCGCGGCGAGCGCCGCCGAGCCGTACGACGAGCGCCTGGCCGGTCAGCTGGTCCTCGCCCTGCACCGGACCGGACGGACCAGCGAGGCGCTGACGACGTACGACCGGGTGCGGCGCCGGTTGCGCGACGAGCTGGGCACCGAGCCGGGTCCGGCGCTGCGCGAGGTACAGCAGCTCGTGCTGCAGTCCGGATCGGCAGCCCGGCCCACCGGCCGGCGGGGCGACGGGTCGGGCGGCGATCGGCCGGTCCCGCACCAGCTGCCGCCCGGACCGGCGGGCTTCGTCGACCGGCTCGACCAGCGCGTCCGGCTCGATCGGGCGCTGCTGCGGGACACGACCGAGTGCCGGGTCGTGGCGCTGACCGGCACCGGCGGTGTGGGCAAGACCTCGCTGGCCGTCCGCTGGGCCCGCGACCACGCCGCCGACTTCCCGGACGGCCAGCTGTTCGTCGACCTCCGCGGCTTCGATTCCGGTCGGCGCCCGATGTCGACCGAGAGCGCGCTGCACTGCCTGGTGCTGGCGCTCGGCGCGGACCCGGCCGCGGTCCCCGCCGAGCTGGACGCGCTGGTCGGCCTCTACCGCACCCTGCTCGCCGGCCGCCGGGTGCTGGTGGTCGCCGACAACGCGGCCGACTCCGCCCATGCCCGGCCGCTGCTGCCGCCATCCGGTCCGGCCGCAGCGATGGTCACCAGCCGGTCGGCAATGACCGGTCTGGCCGCCGATCCGGGGGCCACCCTGCTGCCGCTGGCGATGCTGGCGCCGAACGGCTCGCGCGCGCTGCTGAGCGAACGGCTGGGCGCCGACCGGGTGGCCACCGAGCCGGCCGCGGTGGCGAGCATCGTCGCGGCCTGCGCAGGCCTGCCGCTGGCGCTCGCCGTGGTCGCCGGTCGCGGCGCGTTGACCCCGCACCTGCCGCTGGCGGCGCTGGCCGAGGAGCTCTCCGACGAGCTGACCCGGCTGTCCGCCCTCGGTGGAGACGACCCGGCCCGCGATCTGGAGACCGCGCTGGCGTCCTCCGTTGCGGCCCTGGCCCCGGCGACGGCTGAGGCGTTCGCCCTGCTCGGTCTCGCCCCCGGTCCGACCCTGGCGCCGGACGCCGTCGCCGCGGTCTGCGGGGTGCCGCCGGCCAGGGCAGCGGCGCTCCTGCGCGACCTGGCCGCGCTGCACCTGGTCGAGCAGCCCTACGCCGGCCGGTTCCGGATGCACGACCTGGTGAAGCTGTACGCCGCCCAGCTGGGCCGCGCCCGGCCCGACGCCGGCGCCGCCGTGGACCGGCTGCTCGACTTCTACCGGGGCCGCGCCGGGCAGCCCGGCCGGGTCGGCGAGGAGTACGTCGCGGCCGAGACGGCCGCGCTGGTCGCCGCCACCGAGCTGGCGTCCGGCACCGGCCGGGACGCGGCCGCCTGCGACCTGGCGCACTGCCTGGAGGACCGCCTGGGGGCGATCGGCTGCTGGCGCGAGCTCGGCCGGCTGTCCGAGCTGGCCGTGGCCGGGGCGGCCCGGCTCGCCGACCCGCGCCGCGAGATCGCGGCACTGGTGGGGCTCGGCCGGAGCCGGATCGGGCTGCGGGCGTTCGGGCCGGCCGCTCCGGTGCTCGAGCTCGCCCTGCAGCGCGCCCAGCGGTTGGCCGACCCGGGCGTGGAGGCCGGGGTGCACCGCGCGCTGGCCCGGCTGGCGGCCAAGCAAGGCCGGCACGACCTGGCCCTGCCGCACGACGTCCGGGCGCTGGAGCTGCAGGCGACCGCGGGCGACCGGCTCGGCCAGGCGAACTCCTACAACGCGATCGGCTGGCACCAGGCCCACCTCGATGCCGCCGCGGAGGCGCTGCCCAACTGCCGCCGCGCGCTGGCGCTGTTCGAGGAGCTGGACGACCGCTCCGGCCAGGCGATCACGCTGGACAGCATCGGCTACGCGCTCGGGGCCCTGGGCCGGCACGACGAGGCGGTCTGGGCGTACCGGCGATCCGCCGAGCTGGCCGAGCAGCTGGGCTGGCGCGTGATCCGGGCCGAGACCCTGAGCAGCCTGGCGCAGAGCTATGCCGCCGCCGGCCGGGGGGAGGATGCGCGCCGGGCCCGGGCGGACGCGGCCGGGCTGCTCCGGCTGGCGGGCGTGCTGGCCGCCTGAACTCACCACGGCTCCGCCGAAGCAGGGGCAGAATGCGAGAGGGCGGACGCCACCGAGCGCGAGGAGTGGGCAGATGGCCGGAACCAAGGACGACCCGTGGCAGCTGACGACCGCGCCCGGCACGTCGACGTACACGATGTGGGCCGATGACAGCCTGGACGAGCCGACGCTGTTCTGTCAGGTCGGAACGACTCAGCTGCGGTACCGGCTGCGGGCGATCGACGACCTGCACGACTGGCTGCTGAGCCGGGGCGACTGGGTCGACCTCGGCGCGGCCGACGAGCAGAAGCCGGCTGCCCCGGGCACCGTCGAGGCGTTCGGCCGGGCCGAGGACAACCCGGTCGGCGGCTGGTACGGGCTGCGTAAGGGCTACCGCGGCCGGTTCGGGATGTACGTCCCCCCGCTGCTGGAGCTGCTCGGGCGCGCCGAGCTCACCCACCAGCCGCGGAACAACAAGGTCCGCGCGCTCCCCCGCTGATAGCACCCGCGCGGGGACCGGCTCAGCGGCCGACGAACCGCGCCTTGCCCGGACCCTGCTCGACGAACGAGGTCATGCCGATGGTCCGGTCCTCGGTCGCGAACAGCCCGGCGAACAACCCCCGCTCCAGCTCCAGGCCGGTGGACAGGTCGACGTCCAGGCCCCGGTCGATCGCCGTCTTGGCGGCCCGCAGGGCGATCGAGGCCGCGCCGACGAACTGCCGGGCCCAGGCCAGCGCGGTGGGCAGCACGTCGGCGGCCGGCACGACCTGGTCGACCAGGCCGATCCGCAGCGCCTCGTCGGCCTGCACGAACCGGCCGGTGAAGATCAGCTCCTTGGCCCGCGCCGGCCCGACCAGCCGCGCCAGCCGCTGGGTCCCGCCGGCACCCGGGATGATGCCGAGCTTGATCTCGGGCTGGCCCAGCACGGCCTCGTCGGAGGCGATCCGGACGTCGGCGCACAGCGCCAGCTCGCAGCCGCCGCCGAGCGCGTAGCCGTTGATCGCCGCCACTACCGGCTTGCCGATCCGGGCGACGGCGGAGAAGGTGTCCTGCAGCACGACCGACTGGCCGACCATGTCGGCGTAGGTCATGGTGGCCATCTCCTTGATGTCCGCGCCGGCGGCGAACACGTGCTCGCCGCCGGTGAGGACGACGGCGGCCACGTCATCGCGGGCGTCGATTTGCGCCGCCGCCTCGCCGATGCGACGCTGGATCCCGGCGTTGAGCGCGTTCATCTTCGGCCGGTCCAGCCGGAGCACAGCGACTCCGTCGGACACCTCCACCCGGACCTCGTCGGCTGCCTCGCTCATGGCGCGACTCTAGACGGGCGGGCCGACGCCTCGCCGCGGCACCGGCCGCCGCGTCGCAACTTCCCTGCTGTCCGGCACGGCGAGATGTATTCCAAAGCTCCGCGGCGCCATCTTTACGGGCAAAATAGTGCCAGCCTCGGCGGGAATATCGTCTGAACGTCCAGACAAGCCAACTGCACCACATCCTCCCCAAGAGGGCGCTCGACCCGAAAGGGCAACCCGATATGACAACGATCGACATCTTCGACACCGAGCCTCCCGACACGGTCGCGGCGGCGACCTCGGTCGACACCAGCCGGCTCGGCGCGCACGTCCGCGACGGCGGCACCGAGTTCGGGCTGTGGGCTCCCCGGGCGACCCGGGTGGAGCTCGCCCTGGTGGCGGAGGACCGCAGCCAGCAGAACTACGACATGACCGTCTCCGGCGACGGGATCTGGACCAGCTTCGTGCCCGGCGCGGGCCCCGGCCAGCGCTACGGCTACCGGGTGCACGGCGAGTGGGCGCCCGAGCGCGGCGCCCGGTTCAACCCGGCCAAGCTGCTGCTGGACCCGTACGCCCGGGCCATCACCTCGGGCGTCGACTACTCCGGCCCAATCCTGGACCACACCCCCGAGTCGGACTACGAGCCGGACCCGACCGACTCCGCGACCGCGGTGCCGCTCAGCGTGGTGGTCGGCAACACGCCCGCCCCGGCGCCGCTGCGGCGCCGCCGCCGGATGGCCGAGAGCGTTGTCTACGAGTTGCACGTCAAGGGCTTCACCCAGCTGCACCCGGCGGTGCCCGAGCACCTGCGCGGGACGTACGCCGGGCTGGCCTATCCCGCGGTCGTCCAGCACCTGCTGGACCTGGGGGTGACCGCGGTCGAGCTGCTGCCGGTGCACCACTTCGTTTCGGAGCCGTTCCTGATCGGGCGCGGCCTGGCGAACTACTGGGGCTACAACACGCTGGGCTTCTTCGCCCCGCACGCCGCGTACTGCTCGGTCGGCACGATGGGTGAGCAGGTCCGCGAGTTCAAGGAGATGGTCTCCGCGCTGCACGAGGCCGGCATCGAGGTGATCCTCGACGTGGTCTACAACCACACCGGCGAGGGCGGCCACGAGGGGCCGACGCTGGCCTTTCGGGGCATCGACCACGCCGGCTACTACCGGCTGACCGACGACCTGCGGACCGACTACGACGTGACCGGCTGCGGCAACTCGGTGGACAGCTCCGAGCCGGGCACGCTGCGGCTGATCATCGACTCGCTGCGCTACTGGGTGAGTGAGATGGGCGTCGACGGCTTCCGCTTCGACCTGGTCACCACGCTGCTGCGCGACCGCCACCACCACGTCGACCAGCGGCACCCGTTCAAGGAGATCCTGCGCACCGACCCGGTGCTGTCGAAGGTCAAGCTGATCGCCGAGCCGTGGGACCTGGGGCCGTACGGCTATCAGGTCGGGTCGTTCGGCGACGACTGGAGCGAGTGGAACGACCGGTTCCGCAACCACGTCCGGGACTTCTGGCGGGGCAACACCCACGGGGTCGGCGAGCTGGCGCAGCGGCTGGTCGGCTCGCCGGACATCTTCGACTACCAGAACCGGCCGGCCACGGCGAGCATCAACTTCGTCACCGCCCACGACGGGTTCACCATGCGTGACCTGGTGACCTACAACGTCAAGCACAACGGGGCGAACGGGGAGTCCAACCGGGACGGCACCGACGACAACCGGTCCTGGAACTGCGGCTACGAGGGCGAGACCGACGATCCGGAGATCAAGGCGCTCCGGCACCGGCAGGCCCAGAACCTGATGGCGACCCTGGTGCTGGCTGCCGGAGTTCCGATGATCACCGCCGGTGACGAGCTCGGCCGCACCCAGCAGGGCAACAACAACGCCTACTGTCAGGACTCGCACATCTCCTGGGTGCACTGGGACACCGAGGCGGCCTGGGCGGACCAGACCGACCTGACCCAGGCACTGCTGCGGTTGCGAGCCGAGCACCCGGTGCTGCGCCGGACCTGGTTCCGGCACGGCGAGACCATCCTGGACAGCACCGGCACGCCGACCGGCCGGAAGAACCTCGCCTGGTTCGGCGGCCGCAGCGCCGAGATGACCGAGGCCGACTGGCAGGACGGCACCCGCCGCACGCTCGGCATCTACCTGGCCGACGACTCCCCCGACCGGGAGGCCGACGACGCGTTCCTGATCTGGATCCACGGCGGCGCCGACCCGGTCCAGGTCGCGCTGCCGGACGGATTCTGGGCGTCGACCTACCGGGTGCTGGCCCATTCCGGGATCGAGGGCGAGCTGCCGACCGGCAAGCTGGCCGCCGGGACGACGTTGGAGCTCCCCGGACGGACGGTCGCGATCCTCCAGGTCGACTAGTCGGACGCCAGCTCAGAACTCGTACGACCGGACGCGGTCCACCGCACAGATGCCAGCAACTGTGGAGCAACTTTCGAGCAACAGAACCCGGGCTGACGATCGGATCACGCCGTTAGCGTGAAGCCCCGTCGCGCCGAACAGTGTCGCGCCGACCAGTCAAGGCGAGGCAGCTGGAGGGGATCATGTCAGACGAGAGTTCGACCTCGGCGCAACTCGCCGACACCGCGTTCGCACGGCGGGGACTGCTGAAGCGAACCGCGCTGGTGGCCGGCATCGCGGCCGGCGCCGCGACGTTGGCCGCCCGTCCCGAGGCCGCGCTCGCCGCCGATGGCGACCCGCTAGAGCTCGGCAGCGGCAACGAGGCCGACTCGACGACCACTCTGAGAATCGGCGGCGATAGCGGGGGGGCCGCGCCCGCCCTGGCGCTGGAGAACGCGGACGGTCCCTCGCTGAAGCTCCAGCCGCTGTCGGCGGTCTGGCCCGGCCAGCTCGACGTCGGCGAGATGGTCGGCACCGATCTCGGGCCGCTGGTCGGCGTGGATCTGCCGGGCGGGGCGACCACGACCTACCTGGCGACCGGCGCCGACCTGGCGAGCATGCCGACCCCGTTCGCGACAGCGCCCGTCCGCCGGCTCGACCTCCGGACCGCAGCCGGTCGAGCCGCCGTCATCCGCCGGTCGTCGGCGAACGCCCTGACCGCCGGCGGCAAGCTCGCCGCCGGCCAGTGGATCGACATCGGACTCGCGGTCACCGGCGACGATTACGCGCTGCAGGCCGTCTTCGCCAACCTCACCGTGACCGGCGCGGCCGCCAACGGGTTCGCGGCGCTCTACCCGCCGGGCGTCCGCCCGGTGGCCAGCACGATCAACTACGTGAAGGGCCAGACCCTGGCCAACTTCGCGTTCGTCGCCGCCGGTGTCGTGCAGGGCTACCACACGGTGCGGCTGTACAGCTCCAGCGAGGCGTGGTTCCTGCTCGACGTCTCCGGCGGCGTCAACGTCGGCAACAGCCTGACGCCGCTCTCCCAGGCGGCCCGGGCGAAGGGCGGCCGGGCGGCGCTGATCGGGAAGCTGCGCAAGGCCCTCTCCGCCGCCGTCGGCTGACGCCGCACCCAGTACGCCATGTCGTCCCCGCAGCCCGCCCGAACCCATCGTCGCACGCTCGCCGGCGTGGTCGCCGCCGTCGCGCTCGCCCTGCTTGCGGTGTACCTGGTCACGCCGCCGCCGCGGGCGAGCGCCGCCACGACGGCGCCGGTCGGCAGCCTGTCGCTCGGCACCGGGCTCAGTGGTCGGGTCGACCCGCGGACCGGGGAGTTCTCGGTCTCCGTGCCGGTGGCCGACATCCGCGGCATCGGCGACGCCGGCATCGCGTTCTCGCTGTCTTGGCAACAGGCCCGGGCCACCGCGTCGATCGACCGCTCGGGCTGGGGTGCGGGCTGGAGCCTGTCCACCTCGTTCGTGAACACCAACGGCCAGAAGCGGGTCTACCCGGCGAGCGGCGGGTCGTACCTGCTCGACCCCACCACCCCCAGCGGGCTGGCGGACTACAAGCTGGCCGACCTGGTGTTCACCCAGTTGCAGACCGCGCAGACCCTGCGGGCCCGAGCCGGCGCACCCGCCGTCGCCTACTGGTACACCCTGGCCTACGACGACGGCCGGACCGACTACTTCGACGTCAACGGCAACCTCGTCGCGCGGGCGGACCGGTTCGGCAACCGGACCGACATCGCCTGGCAGTCGCCGGTCAGCGGCCAGTGGCGGCCGCTGTCGATCGTCGACTCGTACGGCCTGAGCACGACCTTCCGCTACCCCACCCAGAGCCAGATCCAGGTGATCTCGCCGGAGCGCTCCGACGGCGTGACCTCGGTGACCACCATCGACCGCTCGTCGGCGAACGGCGTGCAGACCCTGAAGGTGACCGACCCGGTCGGGAACGTCACGACGTTCGACGCGACGGCCGTCAAGGACGCGCCCAAGCCGCTGCTGACCACGGTCACCGCCGCGACCGGCGCGAAGACCAGGATCGGCTACCAGGAGCCGGCGTACGAGAAGGGCCTGATCGCCGTCGACACGGTGATGGTCACCGACGGAGCCAACAACCAGCTCTCCCCCACGCAGCGGTTCGATCTCGACCCCGCGCTGCCCGCCACGAACGACCACGGCCTGCCCAGCGCCAACAACCGGCACAACTACACCGGGTATCCGAACCACCTGCCGGCGAACGGCAAGGACACGCTGTTCTCGTCGGGGGACGCGAGCTACTACTACTCCGCCGGCCTGACCACCGGCGCCACCACCACCGTCTCCACCTACGACGCGCTGCACCGCCTCGTCCAGCGCACCGTCGGCGTGGCCCCGCCCGGCAGCCAGCAGCCGATCCTCGCGCAGACCCAGACCATGACGTACCCGGTGGCGGTCACCTTCCCGAACCAGTTGCCCGCCAACTGGGCCCGCACCAAGACCGCGTCGCTGACCAGTTCGGCGGCCACCAGCAGCAAGGGGCTGACCCCCAGCCCAGCCCCGCGGACGACGACCGTCGCGACCCAGTACGACGACCACGGACGGGTGACCTCCGCCACCGACGAGACCGGCGCGGTGACGGTCACCGGCTACGGCCCGTACGGCCTGATCCAGAAGCAGACGACGACCGGCGCCGACGGCAGCGTCGCGCAGACCGACAACACGTTCACCGGGTCCGGCACGGCGCTCTCCATCGGCACGACCACCACCTCAGTCGGCCAGCCGGGGCACCCGCCGACGGCGCGCCAGACGGTCAGCTACACCTACGACGGCACGGGCCAGGTCGCCAGCCGGACCCTTGCCTGGGCGCCGGGTGCCGGACCGGATCCCGGTGACGGCCGCGGCGGCGGCCCGGACAGCATGGTCACCACCTTCTCGCGGACGCTGAGCAGCGACGCCAAGACCGTGACGCTGACGACCACGACCGGTGCCGGGACCGGCGACGCCCAGCACAACACGGCCGTGATCGACACGGTCTCGGGGAAGCCGGTCGGCCACTTCGACGCCGCCGACCGGAAGACCAGCTTCGGCTACGACGCCATCGGCCGGCAGGTCTCGACGACCACCCCCGGCGGCCTGACCACGACCACCGCCTACACCCCGACTCAGACCACGGTCAGCGGTCCGGACGGCCGGATCACCCGGTCGACCGTCGACCTGCTCGGCCGCACCGTCTCGGTCACCGACAACGTCCGGAACCGGGCGTTCACCACCGATCCCGGCGCCCGCACGCTGTCCAGCACCAGCTACAGCGCCGACGGGTCCACGGCAACCGCGACCGACCAGGCCGGACGGACGACCACCACCACCGTCGACGCGTTCGGCCGGGTCGTCAGCAAGGTCGGGGCCGGCGGCGTCACCCAGCTGAGCAGCTACGACGACGGCGCCGCCCATACCTCGACCAGTGCGGTGGTTCCCGACGGCGCCGGCGCGGCGACGAGTTCGATGGTCACCAGCTACGACGACCGCGGCCGGGCGATCGGCACCGACACCAGCTTCGCCGCCGGCTCCGCTGTGGCGAAGACGCTCGCGTTGCCGGCGGACCAGAACGCCGCCACCGCGTACAACGGGATCGGTCAGCCCACCACGACCACCGGCGGCGACCTCGAGCTGACCACCGACCACAGCGGTCCGGGCGGCCTCGCGGTCTCCTCGACGGCCACTCCGCAGGCCACCGGCGACTTCCCGGGAGCCGCGATCACGGCGAGCACCGTCCGCAGCCTGAGCGGGGACGCGATCTCGCGCACGCTGCACCAGGGCAGCGACGTCAGTACGGCGGTCGCGGTCAGCTACGACGCAACCGGCGAGGTCGTCGCCGCGACCGACCCGGCGGGCCGGGTGACGCACTACACCTACACCGCCGATGGGCAGCCGGCCACCAAGACCAGCCCGTCGGGTGCGGTCACCACGAGGACGTACGACCCGGTCAGCGGGCTGCTGGCCAAGATCGTCGTCACCGCACCGGGGAAGGCGACCCGGACCATCTCCTACACCCGGGTACCCGCCGGCCAGCCCGGCGCCGGGCAGGTGAAGACGGTCACCGACGGGACGGCCACGATCAGCTACGGCTACGACGTCGACGGCCATCGGACCTCGGTCGGCTACCCGGACGGGACGGCGACGTCGGCTGCGTACAACGACAAGGGCCAGCTGGTCAGCAGCACCGACATCACCGGAGCCGTCACCAGCTACGTCTACAACCCCGGCGACGGCACGATGGCCTCGGCGACGCAGAAGCGCGGCAGCGCGCTGCTGGCCTCGGTCAGCTACGGCTACGACGCGATGGACCGCGTCCAGACCGTCAAGCGGGGCAACGGCGTCGTCACCACGAACACCTACACCGCGGACAACCGGCTGGCCGTCCAGTCGACCACCGACTCCGCGAACAAGGTGCTGGAGTCGCACGCGTACAGCTACGACGACCACGGCAACGTCGACACCCGGGTCGACACCATCGCGCCCGGCGGCGGCAACGCCGTGCCGGGCGGCCCGCTGACCTGGACCACGCGCTACTCCTACGACGCCTACAACCGGCTCACCGGCTCGGCCGTGTACCCGGGATCGTTCGGCTCCGACGGCAGCCCCACCGCACCGGCCGCGACCCAGACCGCGTACACGCTCGACGTCGCGGGCGACGTGACCGCGACCAAGACGACCACCCGGACCGCGGGCATCCGGCCGATCATCTCGACCAGCACCACCAGCAACACCATCGACGCGTCCGGCCGGCTGACCGGTCAACGCACCGGCAGCCAGACCGCCGGCCAGACCTTCGACGACGACGGCCACGTCCTCACCTCGCTGACCGGGCTCACCACCAGCTACACCGCCGACGGCACGCCGGCCACGCTCAGCCGGCCCGACGGCACCACGATCGGCTACACCCGGTGGCCGGACGGCACGCTGCGCTCGGCGACCACCAAGGCGCCGGACGGCAGCACCAGCACGGTCAGCTACCACTACGGCGTCGACGGGGCGCTCCTCAACGACAGCACCAGCGACACCGGTACGGCCGCCGGCACGAGCACCACCGCCTCGTACCTGATCAGCACCGGCCGCGAGGCCCGCACCCTGGTCGCCGGTGCCGCCGCGTCCGGCGGGGTCTCGGGCGCCGCGGCAGCCCCGACCACCACCGGACCGGGTGCCGGCTACTACCTGCGGGACCGGCACAACTCGGTGACCGCCGTCGTCGACAGCACCGGGGCGATCACCGCCGGCTACGGCTATACCGACTACGGCGCGCCGGCGCGGGCAGACGGGCGCCGGATCTCCGTCGGTGTCCTCGACGGCGGCCGGACCAACCCGTTCGGCTATGCGGGCGCCGCGGTCCAGGGTCCGATCACCGACGTCGCGCTGAACCTGATCAGGTACGCCGACCGCAGCTACAACCCGGTCACCGGCCGGTTCACCGGTCCCGACCCGGTGGACGCGCACAACCTCTACCAGGGATTCCGGACCAACCCGATCGTCTACTCCGACCTGTCCGGCCACGACCCGATCATCGACGCCGTGATGGACGGACTGTTCGCGGTGATCTTCGTCGCCACCGCGATCCTGACCATCGTGACCGGTCTCGCACCGGTGCTCGGCGCGATCGCCGCCGCCGGCTACGGGGCGATCGCCGAGGTGACGGGTGCCGTCGTCGCGAACGCCGTGGTGTCCACCCTCGCGGTGGCCGCCAACCTCACCGGCGCCGCGACCAGCGCGGCCCTGGCCATCGACGACGACCGCATCCTGGCGACCGGGAAGGGCTACTTCGACACCGACCAGCGCAGCATGGTCAGCCTGGTCAACACCGCGGCCTCCGTCCTCGCCGGCGGCGCGGGCGCCGTGCAGGGTGCCACCGCCAGCTCCGTCGCGGCACTGGAGGACGCGACCGCGGCCGCCAAGCAGGCGCAGGCGGCCCGAGCCAGCACCACCGTCAACGACCTGGCGATCGATGCCACGAACAACACCCAGGTCGTACCGGACGAGGCGAACCGCGCTTCGGTGCATGGCGACGATCCCGTCGACCCGCCCGGCGCGAACCAGGGCGACGGCGGTGGCCAGATCGTTCCGCGAACAGAGCAGAACCAGGCGGATCCGCTGCGTCAACCGGACAACGCGAACCAGCAACGGCAGGATCCGGACCTGCTGGTGCCCGCCCAGCTGCCGCCGCTGCCGGAGCTGCCGGCCGCTCCGCCGCCCGATTACTTCGAACACATCTATCCCGAGGTCACGCTCGAGCTCCCGGCCGACCGGCCCCTGCTCCGCCAGACCGCGGTCAACGGCGCCAACGAGGCGCAGGAGCAGGTCCGCACCAACACGACCCGCACCGAGGTGAACGACCCGCCCGGAGTGCCGGCCGATCTGATCCTCACCGGCGACGCCGTGCCGGCGACGCTGACGAACGAGCCCGGCATCGGCACCGGACTTGTGAACATGACCAACGACAACGTGCTCGTCACCCGAACGGACAACTGAGGACAGCCATGACCGGATTCGATGGTCGCGCTCCGCGACCCTCCCGCCGCTACGGAGCCCTGGTGGCAGCGGTGGTCGCCCTGACCCTCGTGCTGGCGCCCATGGGCGCCGCGCAGGCGACGCCGAAGCCGTCGCCCGGTCCGTCGAGCGAGCGGGCGACGGTCACCAGCCATCCGACGATGACTGCCAAGAAGAAGGCGACTGCCAAGAAGAAGGAGACTGCCAAGAAGAAGGAGACTGCCAAGAAGAAGACGACTGCGAAGAAGAAGGCGACTGCCAAGAAGAAGGCGACTGCGAAGAAGAAGACCACCACCACCACCAAGAAGACGACCGTCTCGGCGCTGGCGGCCACCACCTTGCCGGCCGACCTGTCGCGGCTGCTGCCCCGGGTCCGCCACGACGGCACCACCGGCGACTTCATGAACGTCGGCCACCAGCAGCGCGCCGTGGTGGAGAACGGGTTTCTGAACATCTACGACTCCCCGGAGCGAGGCGGAGCCCTGCTGCGATCGACCCCGACCGACCTCACCGAGCCCGGTTCGGCGAGCGCCCTGTGGAGCCCGATGAACACGAAGATGGGCGACCTCGCGTCGGCGCAGAAGCTGGCCGCCGTCTACCTGGCCTGGACCCCGGACGCGCTCTACATGGCCGGCCACACCAAGGACGCCACCACCGCCGACGGCCTCGTCACCTTGTACCGGCTGCCGGCCGACGGAACCTGCGCGTCCGCGGGCTGCGCGATCTGGGTCAAGCACTTCGACGCGGCGGGCGGAAACATCGTCGTCGGACCGTGGGTCACCCTCGCCGTGACGGCGCTGGCGACCGGGAAGATCGGCACCCGCAACGTGCTGGCGGCCGGGCTGAACCTGTCCGGCCCCTACCCCAGCTACCCGAGCGGGAAGTCGGATCAGCTCGGCGTGTGGGTCCTCGACGCCGACACCGGCGCGCAGGTGGGCAGTACCTACAACGGCTTCGTCGACGACCGCAACCAGACCCCGGTGACCTCGCTCGCCTGGGACCCCACCGGCAGCGGGCTGCTCGCGTTCGGGGTCGCCAGCGCGACCCGGATCGGCTACGCGATCAAGGTCAGCACAGCGGGCGCGATCTCCAACCCGACGTACTGGGACTTCAAGGTCGGCAACATCAACTACGACCCCGCGGTGTTGTCCACCGCTGTCGGGCTGCTGGCGGACAAGAAGACGCCGGTGGTCGCCTTCGGGCTGAGCGACGGCAGCGTACGGCTGTGGGACCCGGCCACCAGCAGCAGCACGCTCAAGGCGTCGGCCACCGACAACAAGGACCCCGTCGACGCGCTGACCTTCGTCGACCGGGTGACCGGGACGGCCGGGGCCCAGGACCTGGTGGCCGTCAGCAGCAAGGGCAACTCCGCTCGGGTCCTGCGCTACGACGGCGGCACCACCCTGAAACCGCAGGCCGTCGCCGCGAACGGTGTCACCACGACCGACGTCGGCGGCATCCAGTCCTGGTTCCCCGGCTACAAGTCCGGCGCGATCCGCTTCGAGAACACCAGCGACCAGTCGATCGTGGTGTCCTTCGCCAGCCGGCCGACCGAGGCGTACGGCTGCTGGTTCGCGCCGAACCTGCCCGGCAGCGACGGCATGCCGAACACCGGCACGGTCACCCTCGCCGCCCACGAGTTCACCGACTTCTACAACGTCGGGGGTCTGACCGCGGCCATCAGCGGCAACTGCGCGCAGGGCAGCGACTTCGTCGGACAGTGGGCCTCGTATCTGACGCTCGCCCCGGTTGGCCGGCCGGCCCAGCGCAGCACCGTCAAGCTGGTAGCCGACCGGGCCGGTGGCTACCACACGACGGTGGTCGGCGGCTCGCTCGGCGCCGCCGTCGTGGAGCAGAACAGCTATGGGCCGCCGCTGGGCACCGCCAAGATCGCCATCAGCAGTCCGGTCGAGCCGGTCGGCACCAATCCGCTCAGCGTCTCCGGCGTTCAGCTCGACCCCGCCGGTACGGACCGTCCGGTCTACCGGATCGACGTCGCGGCCAGCACCTGGGCGCTGCCCGTCTCGAACCCGAAGCGGATCGCCACCGTGCTGGCCCCGATCACGGTCACCGGGACGACCGACGCCGGTGGCGTGATCCCGCTCGGCTACCTCGTCCCGCAGGGCCTGCCGAACCGGGCCACCAGCTCGGGGACCATCACCCTGGCGCCGGTGAGCTTCTACTGGCAGAACCCCGCGCCCGGCTCCGGACCGCAGATCAGGGACTTCCTGATCGGCAACGGTCGCGCGTCCGGGATCGTCCAGCTCAGCCGGTTGACGCCGGTCGCCGGTGGTGCCCAGGTCAGCGGGGTCACCATCTGCCCGATCAGTGGCTCGGACGCGTGCGACGGTACCGCGACCCCGTACGCGAACGGCCTCGACCAGTCGCCGCTGACGGTGAAGATCTACTCACCCACCAGCTCCGCGCCGCTGCCGCTGTCCGACCCGGCGTACCAGAAGCTGTACTACCGCGACGCCGACGGCGACCTGATCACCGGCCTGATCCCCGAGGACGGCTCGGGCTACACCCGGGTAAGCCCGTACCGCGGCGCGTACCCCAACGACGGTTCCGACGCGGCCCCGAGGAAAGCCGGAACCCCGGTCGGTGGCCGGTACGGCTACCTGTCGACCACCGAGACCGGTGTCCAGAAGATCCACGGCTTCGTGGGTGGCTACGCCGGGGGCAACGGCGGCGACATCGACGTCGACGGAAAGGTCCTGCTGACCCAGGTCACCGCGGCTCCCAGTACGAAGCTCTCGGTCACGAACGGCTTCTACCTCACCGGCTGCACCGGCGACTACACCAACACGAACGTCTGCCGGCTGGCCGACCCCGTCGGCACGAGCACGACGTCGAACCCGGCCACGTACCTGACCACGGACCCGGTGACCCACGATCTCCGGATCGGACTGCAGTTCAGCTACACCGCCCAGACCGCCACCAACAGCCTCCCGCTGGAACAGAAGCAGGGTCAGGACGAGCACACCGTCGCCGCAGCTCCGCTCTCGGTCAACAACGGCGAGGTGACGTTCGCCGACGCCGCCACCAACTTCCAGCCCGCCGACAACATCGACACCTTCGTCGTCACCCACGGTCAACAGATCCCGGTCAGCAACATCAACGTGGGCGAGGCCAACTGAACCCATCGAATCCACTGCCGGCCGCGGGCCACCGCACCCGCTCGCCCCGGCGGCATCCCTCACTTAGGCTGTATGGCGAAAGATCGATGCGATCGGACGCAGTGGGCCCGAGTGAGAGGTGGGGGTGGCTGACCTCGCGACGTTCCGGGCACGCGTTCGCACCGCCAGACGCTCGGCCGGCCGAACGCAGCAGCAGCTCGCTCGCGACATCGGTCTGCATCCGCACGTCCTGAGCCACAAGCTGAACGGGTCGCCGGGCTCGATCCTCAACAGCCGCGACGCGGTGGCGATCGTCGCCACCTTGGCGGAGTGGGGCGGGATCGCCAGCCGTCGGGAGGCGGAGGACCTGCTGCGGCTCGCCAGCGTGCCGCCGCAGATCGTCGCGCGAGCTGCGCAGCAGCCACCGCTGAGTGACCTCGAGCCCGGACCGCCCGCCGCCCCGCCGCCGCAGATTGCACCGCCGACTCCGCTGTGGTGGACCGACGACAGCGTGCCCGCACTGCGTCCGGCGCCGCTGCCCGAACCGATCACCTCGCTGGTCGGCCGGTCCGAGGACGTCGAGACCGTTCTCGGCCTGCTCCGGCACTCGCGCCTGGTCACCCTGCTCGGTGCCGGCGGCACCGGCAAGACCAGGCTTGCGCTCCGAGTCGGCCAGCTGTCCACGGGCGACTTTGCCGACGGTGTCGCCTTCGCGGATCTGTCCCCGCTGACCAATCCGGAGC
Source organism: Microlunatus ginsengisoli (assembly GCF_039537205.1). Taxonomy (NCBI): domain Bacteria; kingdom Bacillati; phylum Actinomycetota; class Actinomycetes; order Propionibacteriales; family Propionibacteriaceae; genus Microlunatus; species Microlunatus ginsengisoli. The sequence goes on from NZ_BAABAB010000007.1 coordinate 126,179, forward strand.
TGATCGCCGACGCCGTGCTCCGCTCGCTCGGGCTCGCCCCGGACGCCGGCGGTGCTACCGAGGCCCAGCTGATCCGCGCCCTCCGGCCGGCCACGATGCTGGTGGTGCTCGACAACCTGGAGCACCTGGCCGCCGGCGCTGACCTGTTGAGCCGGCTGCTGGCGGCGGCCCCCGGAGTGACCCTGCTCGTGACCAGCCGTGTCGTGCTCCGGTTGTACGGCGAGCAGCAGTACCGGGTACGTCCCCTGCCGCTGCCGGAGGACTCGGTGATCGCCACCCCGATGTCGATCCGGTCCAGCGACGCGGTGGTCCTGTTCTGCCAGCGGGCGCGCGCCGTCCGGCCCGAGTTCGACCCGGCCGGTGCCGAGCTGACCGCGGTCGCGGAGATCTGCCGGGTGCTCGGCGGGCTGCCGCTGGCCATCGAGCTCGCCGCCGCCCAGATCCGCACCTTCTCCCCCTCCGCCGTACTGGAGCGCCTGACCGGCCAGCTCGGCTGGCTCGGGCCCGGCCCACGAGACCGCCCGCGCCGACAGCAGAGCCTGGCGGCGGCGCTGGCCTGGAGCGAGACCCTGCTGGACGCCGAGCAGCGACGGCTGTTCGCCCATCTCGGCGTGTTCGCCGGCTCGTTCGACGCGGCCGCCGCGGCGGCGGTGACCGGTCAGCCCGCCGAGCAGGTGCTCCAGCTGCTGGTCCAGCTCGAGGACCAGAGCCTGCTCGAGCCGGTCGACCGGGCGGCGGTCACCGGATCTCCGCGATTCCGGCTGCTCGAGCCCGTCCGCGAGTACGCGCTGGGCCGGCTCGGTGAGCTGGTCGAGGTGGACGGTATCCGCCGAGCACATTTCCGGTACTTCGCTCGTGCCGCCCAGCTGATGGGCCCGCCGCGGCCGGGCGCCGACTCCGACCCCGACCTGTACCGGCTGTACCTGGATCAGGCCAACATCAGGGCGGCACTGGACTGGGCGGTGGAGCGTGCCGCGGACGATCCCGACTGCCTAGTGGACGCGCTCCGGCTGGTCACCGCCTCCGGGCGGATGTGGAGCCGGCGCTCGCTGCTGGCCGAGGGAATGGCATACCTGCAGCGCCTGCTCGCGATCGAGGCCGACACTCGCGTGGCGCCTCCGGAGCTGCGAATGGTGGCTCTGCTGCAGGCCGCGTCATTCGGCTGTATGCGGAACGACCTGGACCAGACCCGCCAGCTGGCCGGCGCTGCGCTGGCGATGGCCGGTGAGCTGGACGACCCGCGGGTGGCGAGCAAGGCGCACCGGCTGCTGGGCGAGGCGGCGCTCGCGGCGGGCAGCGTCGACGAGGCGATGGCCCATTTCGAGCGGCAGCTCGAGCTCGGCCGCCGCGCCGAGGATCCGGCGCTGACCGGCGACGGGCTCAACATGATGGGCCAGGGCTATGCCCGGATGGGTCGCTTGGCCGAGGCACGCACGACCCTGCTGACGGCGCTGCCCGTGATGGAGTCCACGGGCGATCTCGACCTCGTGGGTGCGGTGATCGGCAGTCTGGCCGATGTCGCGTTCCGGACCGGCGACACCGACGAGGCGGCCGACTGCTGGGTCGCCATGCTGGAGATCCATCGCGAAGTCCGTACCTACCGCGGGATGGCGTACGGCCTCGAGGGGTGCGCCTCGGTCGAGGCCCGACGGGGCCGTGCCCGGAAGGCCCTGGAGTTCGCCTCGGCCGCCCAGCGGATCCGCGACGCCGGTGGCTGGACGCTGCCCGAGCCCGAACGGCAGGTGCTGCTCGCGGCGCTGGCCGAGCCGGTCGGGCGGCTGGACGAGACCGACCGACGACAGGCGATCGCCGACGGCCGGCACCGTGGCCTCGATGCGATCATCGACGAGGCGCTCGCCATCGCCCGTCCCAAGACCGTGCTGCAGGAACTGGGCTAGCGCCGGCCGGCCGTCAGTAGCCGGCGGGCCGCGCGGGGACGTACAGCCAGGTGTGGAAGAACGAACCCAGGTTCTGCCCCGACACTCGCTCGGCCAGCGCGACGAACTGGCTGGTCCGGACGCCGCCGTAGCGGTGGCGACTCGCCCAGGTGGTCAGGATCCGCGCGAAGGCACGGTCGCCGACCTTCTGCCGTAGCGCCTCCAGGGTGAGCCCGCCGCGGGTGTAGACCGGGTCGGAGAACAGGTCGGCCGGATCGGTCAGCGCCGCCGGCGCCGGCTTCCACAGGTCGGAGGAGGCCGGGTTGTCGGCCATCGTCTGGGTGAACTGCGCGGCCGTGCTCGGGCCGCCGTGGGCCGCGGTCCACAGCGACTCGGCATAGGTGGCGAAGCCCTCGTTCAGCCAGATGTCGCCCCAGTCCTTCGGCGTCAGCGAGTCGCCGAACCACTGGTGGGCCAGCTCGTGCACCATCAGCAGGTCGCTCGGCGCCTCGTCGAAGACCGGCCGGTTCTGGGTCTCCAGCGAGTAGCCGACCCCGGTGTCCTTCACCACCAGGCCGACGCTGGTCTGCGGGTAGGGACCGAACCGGCGCTCCTCGAACCGGATGATCCCCGGCAGCGCGGCCCGCTGCGTCGCCAGCGTGCCCAGCTTCGGGTCGACGAAGGTCCAGATCGGCAGCTTCTTGCCGGTGATCGAGCGCATCGTGGAGTGGTACACGTCGTACTGCGCGATCGAGATCATCGCCAGGTACGTCGCCATCGGCCGCCGCTGCTGCCAGTGCCAGGTGGTCGTCTTCCCGTGTCGCTTGCGCGCGGTCAGGTCGCCGCTACCGGCGACCTCGAGGTCCTTGGGCACGTTCACCGCGACGTCGAAGGTGGCCTTGTCCCGCGGTGTGTTGTTGTTCGGGAACCAGGTCATCGCGCCCACCGGCTCGCTCAGCACCGTCGCGCCGTCGCTGGTGGGGATCCAGCCGTCCAGCGCGCCGTCCGGATCGACGTGGGTGGTCGGCTTGCCCCGGTAATCGACCGTGGTGGTGAACGACCCGCGCAGGGCTCGCTTCGGCGTGATCTTCAACTTGTGCCCGCTGCGCGACCAGTTCGCGTTGTGCCCGTTCACCTTCACCCGGGTGACGGTCAGTCCTTCCAGGTCGAGGGTGTAGGAGGTCAGCGGCTTGGTCGCCCGGGCCCGGATCGTGGTCGACGCGGTGATCGTCTTGGTGCTGCGGTGATAGCTGAGCCGGATGCCGTAGTGGGCCACGTCGTAGCCGCCGTTGCCGATGTCGGGGAACAGCGAGTCGCCGGCCGTCGGCGCACCCGGCCCGGGCCGGGCGGTTGCCGCCTCGGCCGGCAGCACCGGACCCAGCAGTCCCAGACTCAGCAGCGCACCCGCAAGCGGGAGCCCCAGTACCCGGCGTGCCGGCATCCGACATCCCCACACCCGACGTATCGATCGTCCGGTCACGACCCACCTCCCGATTCGCCCCCGGGACGATAACCTGCCACCCATTTGTGACGCACGCCACCCCTGACGCGCGCGCGAAGCGTGCCGATAGGTTGTCAATCGTGACGGCAATCAACGAAGGCACTGCCGCCGGCGCGGCGAGCGATACCCCCGTCGTGATCGAGAGCGACGCGAACCTCGGCGCCCCGATCGGACGGATCCCGGTAGCCAACGTGTCGCCGGTGATCGAAGGCGGCGCCTGTGCCGCGAAGGCGGTCCCCGGCGAGCGGATCCCGGTCCGCGCAACGGTGTTCCGGGAGGGCCACGACGCGGTGAACGCGTCCATCGTGACGACCGACCCGGACGGCAACGAGAAGCTGTTCCCGATGGAACCCAGCACGCCGGTCGGCTTCGACTGGTGGGCGGGCGAGTTCACCTGCGACCACGAGGGACCGTGGACGTTCCGGGTCGAGGGCTGGTCGGATCCGTGGGAGACCTGGGTGCACACCGCCGAGATCAAGATCCCGGCCGGCATCGACACCCATCTCGTGGTCGCCGAGGGGCAGACCATCCTGGACGGCTCGGCCGCCCGGGCCGACGAGGCAGGCGATGCCGACGCGGCCCACGCCCTGCGCTACGCGTCCGGGCTGCTGGCCGGTGGCCAGAACCAGCTGGAGGATCGGCTGCACCAGGTGCTCGCCGACGAGATCCGCGACCTGATGACGCGCTACGGCCCGCGCGAGCTGATCTCCCCCAGCGCCGACTACCCGATCTTCGTGGACCGCCCGGCCGCCCTGTACGCGTCCTGGTACGAGTTCTTCCCGCGCTCGGAGGGCGCGCGCTACGACGAGGAGAACGGCCGCTGGATCTCCGGCACCTTCGACTCCTCCCACGACCGGCTCGAGGCGGCGGCGGCGATGGGCTTCGACGTCGTCTACCTGCCGCCGATCCACCCGATCGGCACCGCCTTCCGGAAGGGGCCGAACAACACGCTCGACCCGGGCCCGGGCGACCCGGGCTCGCCGTGGGCGATCGGCAACGTCGAGGGCGGGCACGACGCCATCCATCCCGAGCTGGGCGACATCGAGGCGTTCGACCGGTTCGTGGCGCGGGCGCACGAGCTCGGGCTGGAGATCGCGCTCGACTTCGCCCTGCAGGCATCTCCGGACCATCCGTGGGTGACCGAGCACCCGGAGTGGTTCTCCCAGCGCGCGGACGGCTCGATCGCGTACGCGGAGAACCCGCCCAAGAAGTATCAGGACATCTATCCGATCAACTTCGACCGCGACCGGGACGGCATCTACGCCGAGAGCCTGCGGATCCTGCGCTACTGGATGAGCCACGGCGTCCGCATCTTCCGGGTGGACAACCCGCACACGAAGCCGGTGAACTTCTGGGCCTGGCTGCTGGCCGAGGTGCGCAAGACCGATCCGGACGTGCTGTTCCTGGCCGAGGCGTTCACCAAGCCGGCGATGATGCACATGCTGGGCAAGGTCGGATACCACCAGAGCTACACCTACTTCACCTGGCGCAACGAGAAGTGGGAGATCGAGCAGTACATGGAGGAGCTGACCCACCAGACGGACAGCTTCTTCCGGCCGAACTTCTGGGTCAACACCCCCGACATCTTGCCCAGCTTCCTGCAGTGGGGCGGCCCGACGGCATTCACCATCCGGGCCGTACTGGCCGCGACCCTGTCGCCGCTGTGGGGGGTGTACACCGGCTACGAGTTGTTCGAGAACGCCGTGCTGTCCCCGGGCCGGGAGGAATACCTGGACTCGGAGAAGTACCAGTACCGGCCGCGGGACTGGGACGGCGCCTACCGCTCCGGTGCGAACCTGGGCATGCTGATCGGCCGGCTGAACCAGATCCGGCGCGAGCATCCGGCGCTGCAGCAGTTGCGTGACCTCACCTTCCACCACGCTCCGCACTCGAACGCGATCGTCTACTCCAAGCGGGCCCCGGATCCCGACGGCGGTCTCGACGACGTGGTGATCACCATCGCCAGCCTGGATCCGCACGGCGTGGTGGAGACCGAGGTCTTCCTGGACATGGGTGCGCTCGGGCTGAGCCCGCGCGACGTCTACCTGGTCCACGACGAGCTGACCGGGCAGACCTGGCGCTGGGGTCAGCACGCCTTCGTCCGGCTCACCCCCGAGGACCCGTGCCATGTGTTGACCCTGGTCCGCTACGGCGCGCCGAACCCCAGTCGCCGGGGCCGCTGACGTGGCAGACGACCAGAACGGTCAGCTGCTGAACGCGATCAGCCGTGCGCGCTGGTTCGCCGGCAAGGGCCGGCGCGCGGAGCTGACCGGGCACACCCGGCTCGGCTGGCTGACCGACCTCGACCAGTGGCCGGCGGTGCGGCTGGAGATCATCGAGATCAGCTACCCGCCGGACGAGGACCCCGAACCTGCGGAAGGGCAGGAGCCGGGCATGCGCGCTGAGCCTGTCGACGCACCGGGCAGCGCCCTTCGACAAGCTCAGGGCACATCCGGGGCGATTCCCTACGAGCTCTACCAGGTGCCGGTGTCCTATCACCGAGCCCCGGTGCCGGAGCTCGCCCACGCCGAGCTGGCGCGGCTCGACGACGCCGACCTCGGATCCGTGGTCGGCTACGACGCGACCCAGGACCCGGCCGCTTGCCGCATCCTGCTCACCGCCCTGCTGGACGCCCGGCGGGTCCGCGAGCCCGACAGCGAGGTCCGGTTCACCCCGACCGACACCGAGGGGCTGAGCGCCGACGACGACCCCCAGCCGTTCCGCGGCCAGCAGTCGAACACCTCGATCATGTTCGGCGAGACCGCCATGCTGAAGGTGTTCCGCCGGCTCGAGCTCGGCCGCAACCTGGACATCGAGACCCACGAGGCGCTGAACAAGGCCGGCGTTGCCGACGTCGCCCGGCTCTACGGCTGGATCGATGCCGGTTGGCGGCATCACGGGCACGACGTGCGGGCCGATCTGGGCATGCTGGTGGAGAAGCTGATCGGGGCCGAGGACGGTTGGGGCCTGGCCCTGGACGTCTTGGCGCAGGGTCGCTCCTTCGCCGAGGAGTCCGCCCGGCTCGGCCGGGCGTTGGCCGAGATCCATGCGGCGCTGCGTGACGCGTTCCCGGTCGCCACGACGTCGGGCGAGCGGACCGCGCAGACGATGACGGAACGGTTCGAGGTCGCCAGGGCGATCGCGCCGGCGCTGGACGCGTATGCCGACGGCGTGCTGGCCACCTTCGGGCGGCTCGGCGCCGGCACGCTGGACGTCCAGCGGGTGCACGGTGACTTCCACCTGGGTCAGACCCTGCGCACGCCCGCCGGCTGGAAGATCATCGACTTCGAGGGCGAGCCGGCCAAGACCTTGGCCGAACGGCTCGAACCCGACAGTGTCTGGCGCGACATCGCCGGCATGCTGCGCTCGTTCGACTATGCGGGCGCCAGCGTGCCGGGACCTGGTTCGGCGGCCTGGGTGGCAGACTGCCGGACGGCCTTCCTCGACGCGTACGCCGGCGGCGGCCTCGACGCGGACGACGCGGCGGTCCTGCGGGCGTACGAGACGGACAAGGCGGTCTACGAGGTCGTGTACGAGGTGCGCAATCGACCCGACTGGGTCCACATTCCCGTGGGCGCGGTCGCCGCTCTCTCCGAGCAGACCCCGTCCGGAACACAGGCTGTCCGATCCGACCCCACCGGTGACAAGGAGTAGATGATCATGGCATTCGATCCGAGCGGTGGGCTGACCGGCTGGGACCTGCAGGGCTTCCACGAGGGGCACGACACCGAGGTGTGGAAGCGGCTCGGGGCGATGGAGATCAGCGTCGAGGACTCCGACCGGGGCACGCTGTTCGGCACTCGGTTCGCGGTCTGGGCCCCCAACGCGAAGGCCGTCCGGGTGGTCGGTGACTTCAACTGGTGGAACGGCGAGGGGCACTACATGCACCTGGTGCCGGGATCGGGCGTCTGGTCGCTGTTCGTCGAGGGGGTCAGCACCGGCAACCTGTACAAGTTCGAGGTGGAGGGCGCCGACGGCGTCTGGCGCACCAAGGCCGACCCGATGGCCCGGTTCGCCGAGGCCGCGCCGCACACCGCCTCGATCGTGTACGAGAGCCAGTACACCTGGAGCGACGAGCAGTGGATGTGGTACCGCGGCCAGAAGAAGCAGTACGAGGAGCCGGTCAGCATCTACGAGGTGCACATCGGTTCCTGGCGCAAGGGCCTGACCTACCTCGAGCTGGCCGATCAGCTGGTGGAGTACGTGTCCTGGCAGGGCTACACCCACGTGGAGTTCATGCCGGTCGCGCAGCACCCGTTCGAGGGCTCCTGGGGCTACCACGTCACCGGCTACTTCGCGCCGATGAGCAAGTTCGGCTCCCCCGACGAGTTCCGCTATCTCGTGGACAAGCTGCATCAGGCCGGCATCGGCGTGATCGTCGACTGGGTGCCGGGCCACTTCGCCACCGACCCGTGGGCCCTGGAGCGGTTCGACGGGACCGCGCTGTACGAGCACGACGACCCGCGGAAGGGCTGGCACCCCGACTGGGGCTCCTACATCTTCAACTTCGGTCGCAACGAGGTGAAGAGCTTCCTGATCAGCAACGCGTACTACTGGCTGCACGACTTCCACATCGACGGCCTCCGGGTCGACGGCGTGGCCTCGATGCTCTACCTGGACTACTCCCGCGAGGCCGGGCAGTGGATCCCCAACCAGTTCGGCGGCAACGAGAACCTCGAGGCGGTCGAGCTACTGCAGCAGACCAACGCCCACAGCTACCGGCGCGAGCCGGGGATCATGATGATCGCCGAGGAGTCCACCTCCTGGCCCGGCGTCACCCGGGGCACCGAGTACGGCGGGCTCGGCTTCGGCTTCAAGTGGAACATGGGCTGGATGAACGACTCGCTGCGCTACATGGGCCGCGAACCGATCTACCGCCAGTTCCACCACCACGAGATGACGTTCGCCATGGCGTACGCATATTCGGAGAACTTCATCCTGCCGATCAGCCACGACGAGGTGGTGCACGGCAAGGGCTCGATGTTCGAGCGGGCTCCGCAGGATGAGTGGCGCAAGTTCGCCACCCTGCGCGCGTTCTATGCGTTCATGTGGTGCTTCCCCGGCAAGAAGCTGCTGTTCATGGGCACCGAGTTCGCCCAGCGGCGCGAGTTCAGCGAGGCCCGCAGCATCGACTGGGACCAGAGTGCCCACTGGGGCCACCAAGGCGTCCAGCGGCTGATCAAGGACATGAACGAGATCTACAAGAACAACCCCGCGTTCTTCAAGCTGGACACCGATCCGGCCGGGTTCTCCTGGATCGACGCCGACGACAACGGCAGCAACGTGTTCTCCTTCGTCCGCTACGACGGTCAGGGCCAGATGGTCGCGTGCGTGATCAACTTCTCCTCCGAGCCGCGCAACGACTATCGGATCGGGCTGCCCACCGACGGCGTCTGGCGGGAGATCTTGAACACCGACGCGCCGGTCTATCACGGCACCGGGCAGATCGGGAATCTCGGCCAGGTGGTCGCCTCCACCGTGCCGTCGCACGGCTACCCGGCGTCGGCGCACGTGACCGTACCGCCGCTCGGCGCGGTCTGGCTGGAGCTCCAGGTGGAACCGGATTCCGATCAGCCGGAGCCGGAGAAGGTGGCCGCCGGCAGCAAGGCCCGGGCCCGGGTCAGCTCGCCGGCCCGCAAGGGCGGCGACGACGCCGCGTCCAGCGAGGTCCCCGGCGAGGCCGCGGCGAAGCCGGGTGGCCACACCTGGACGTCGGCGGACGCCTCGACCGGCGCGGCCGGCCCGGCCTCGGCGATGAGTCCGACCGCCGCGCCCGCCGATGCCGGCAAGGGCCCCGCAGCGGGCAAGACCCCCGCGGCCGGCAAGATTCCTGCAGGGCGCAAGACCCCAGCGGCCGGGAAGGCCACCGGGGCTGCGGACTCGCCGGAGTCACCGGAGTCTCCGGACTCACCGGACTCGGCCGACTCCCCCAACTGAGTCCGGCGGGATCGGCCGGCCGCGCAGATCGGTGGCCGGCATCCCGGCGATGTCGATCAGTTCGGCCACGCCACGGGCCCGGTGACCTTCGAGCAACGGCTGATCGGTCAGGTGCGCGTCGATCAACTCGGCGATGAGCTCGGGCGAGCTGTAGTTCAGTGCATGCGCGCCGGGCACGGTGACGGCGGTGACGTGCGCGATGTCGGCGAGCACGAACGCCCGGGACACCCGCACGAGCGGATCCCGCAGCCCGCCGATCACCAGGGTCGGCGCGGTCAGGTAGTGCAGCCGCTCCAACGTCGGGAACTCGGTCATCGCCTTGAACAGCGACAGACTCTGCAGCACACCGAAGCGCAGGTAGTCGCGTCCGGCGATCGGCAGCATCGACGGCGGCTCTCGCAGGCCGTCGAGCGCCATCTGGCGGAACGCCCGGGCCATCGGCTGGTTGTTCGGACCGCCGGCCGGAGAGACGAGCACCGCCCGGTCGATCCGGTCGGGAAAGGTCGAGGCGAACTCGAGGATGATCGGGCACCCCAGCGAGTTGCCGACCAGCACCGGCCGTTCGACGCCGATGGTGTCGCAGTAGGCGATCAGGGCGCGGGCCAGCCCCGGCAGGTCAAGGCCCCGCCGGGGTCGCATGCTGCGGCCCATGCCGGGAAGGTCCGGGACATAGGTCCGGTAGCGCGGTGCGAGCACCGCGGCCGTCGGCTCCAGGTAGGTCCCGGAGATGCCGAAGCCGTGCACGTGCACGATCGTCGGCGCCTCCGGGCCGGCCTCCACACAGAACCGGTGATACATCGGCAGCCGGTCGACGACCAGCCACTCCGGCTGGAGCGGCGGCACCGGCATCCGGCCCGGTATCCGGTAGACGCCCGCACTCCCCTCCCCACCGACGAGCCCGCCGGCGCTCCGCGCGGCGGGTCGGTCGGTGGTCGAGGGATCGAACTCCGTCGTCACGTCCGCCCCCCGGCCGCCGCTAGCCGGCCGCGAGGATCTTGGCCTTCTGGGCCTCGAACTCCTGCTCGGTCAGCACCCCGGCGGCCTTGAGCTGGCCCAGCTGCTCCAGCTGGTCGAGCATGCTGGATGCCGGCGCGGACGCCGCCGGGGCCGCCGGGGCCGCCGGAGCCGGCGGTGGCGGCGGTGCCGCGTAGACGGGCTGCTCGTAGACCGGCTGCTGCTGGGGTGGCGGCGCCTGCTGATAGGCCTGTTCCTGCTCCTTGGCCGCCCAACGGTTCGCCTGCCGGCGTGACACCCGGTTCGACACCGCGGTCGCGGTGCCCGCCACAACGGCCGTCCGGGCCATTCCACCGATGAGTCCCATGACTGTTTCCTCCGTGCTCTTCGACGTAACTGGGGTATGCGAACGCGCCGGCTAGGCGCCAACCGTCTCGCCGGCCTCGGCCTCCGCCTCCGCCTCGAGCGCTTCGAGCGCGGCGATGACGTTCGCGGCGGGGATCCGGCCGCTGGAGATGACCTCGGCACCCGCCCGGCGCATCGCCGACACGAACGGTCCGGCCCAGGTGTTCTCCCAGACCAGCACCGCGACAGCGGTGCCGGGCTCGATCAGGTCCGCGGCATCCTGCATGTCGTCGTCGCCCAACAGGCCCGACTCGATCCCGCTGAAGACAGCGAGGTCGAGCACCCCGTCGCCGTCGAAGTCGGCGACCGTCGCGGCCGTCAGCGTTCCGTCCAGCTCCTTGCGGACGACCCGCAGATCCAGCACCCGGACGATCCCCCGATCGACCAGGTCGATGATCGCGGCCAGGCCCTCGCCCTTCAGCTGGCCGTCCGGGAACTCGACGGCCAGGTAGTCGATGGGTCCGACATCCAACTCGCTCATCTCTCGCCTTCCACTGTCGCCGTGCCGCACCGTGCGACAGGGCATGGTTCATGGTCTCGGCTCCGATGCTTACACCACGCACGGCCGGCGTGATCACCCGGGATGGGTGACCGGTGCTCCGCCGACGCCGCTCACCCGGTCGGGGTGAAGCCGGGCCGCGGGCCGTTCTGCGACCGTTGGGCGGTCGCGAGACACCAGTGGACCCGGACGAACGGCAGCAGCCTGCATGGTCAGTTATGAGATCCGCATCGGCGGAACGGTGCCACCCGGGCTGGTCGAGGGGCTGGCGGAAAAGGTGTCGGCCATCCAGCCGGCGGGCACGACCCTGGAGGTCGTCGTGCCCGACGACGCCGCCCTGTGGGGACTGATCGACGCGCTCCGCGACGCGGGCGCCGACCTGCTCGAGATCCGGCGGCACAACGAGGATCCGCCGGAAAGCTGAGCCTGGTCCGTTCTCGCGTGTCATGATGCTGCCGAGTCACGCGAGTTCAGCGGGAGCCCGTGCGATCCTGCTGTCGGCTCGACGATACGTGTCAGATGCGGTGAGCGACAGCGTCAGCAGGTGCCTATTCGATGTTCGACCCGGTGGACGAGAGCAAGCTGCACCCACCCCCCGCCCGCCCGGCCTGGATCCCGCGCGTCCGGCTCGTCGACGCGATGACGAGTGCGGCCCAGCTGCCGGTGACGCTGATCGCGGCACCGGCGGGCTACGGCAAGAGCACCGTCGCCACCCAGTGGTTCGACTCAGGGGCGGCCCCGCGGCTGCGCGGCTGGCTCCGGCTGGACGCCGGCGACAACGACCCGACCCGGCTGTGGACCCATCTGGTCGCCGTGATCGACCGGCTCGGCGGCGACGTGGACCCGATCGCGGCGGAATACGTCGCGATGAGCGGGCCGGCGATGATCGGCCGGGTCGTGCCACGCTTCGCCGATGCCCTGGCGACACTGGCCGAGCCGCTGGCGCTGGTCCTCGACGACGTCCACCTGCTGCGGTCGGCCGAATGCACCGCTCAGCTGGACGCGTTGATCGACCGGTTACCGCCCAACACCCATCTGATCTTGGTCTCCCGGTCCGACCCGAGCCTGCGACTGGGCCGGCTGCGGGTCGCGGGCAGGCTCGCCGAGATCCGCAGCCGCACCCTCTCCTTCACTGCGGCCGAGACCCATCAGGTGCTTGCCAGCGAAGGGCTCGAACTGTCGGCCGACGCGATCGAGGAGCTCCGCGTGCGGACCGAGGGCTGGCCGGCGGCGGTTTATCTCGCCGCGCTGTCCCTGCGCGGTCGGGACGATCCGGAGAACTTCATCGCCGAGCTCAGCGGCAGCAACCGGTTCATCGCCGACTACCTGAGCGAGGAGGTGCTGGCCCGTCAGGAGCCCGACCTGCGCGACTTCATCGTGGACATGTCATTGTTCGAGCAGTTCAGCGCACCGCTCGGCGATGTCGCCACCGGTCGAGGTGGATCGGCGGGACTGATCCGCCGGCTGGAACGGACCAACCTGTTCCTGACCCCGTTGGACGCAGCCGGGGTCTGGTTCCGGTTCCACCACCTGTTCGGCTCCTTCGCCCGCGGCGCGCTCGAGGCCGAGCGCCCCGAACGCGTCCGTGACCTCCACCTGCGGGGGGCCGACTGGTTCGGCACGCACGGCTATGTGGACGAGGCGGTCCGGCACGCGATGGCCGGGGGTGCCGACGCCGCGGCAGCGGCGCTGGTGCAGCGCAGCTGGACCAGGTATTTCGACGTGGGCCGGGCGGCGACCGTCCGGGGGTGGATCCAGGCCCTCGACGCGTCGTCGGCCGCCGGTGAGGCGCCGCTGACGGTGACGGCCGCCTGGGTGGCCGCGCTGGCGGGCCAGCGGGCCGAGCTCGAGCGGCGGCTCGCCGTTCTCGAGAACCTGCCGGACGACGGGCCGCTGCCGGACGGTACGGCCTCGATCCGCGCCGCGCTCGCGATGCTTCGTGGCATGTTCGGGTTCGACGGGCCCGATCGGATGATCGCCGAGAGCGCGGTGGCGGTGGACCTGCAGCCGGACCCGGGGAGCGCGTGGTTCGCGATCGCCCGGGCGGCGCGCGGTCACGCCGAGTACGTGTCGGGTCGTCCGGATCAAGCGCGGACCTGGTTCGCCGAGGCGGCCGGCGCGCCGGGCGCGGCCAACTCGGTCCGGATCCTCGCCCTCGGCCTGACGGCCCTGTGCGAGCTGGAGCTCGACGATCCCGGGTCCGCCCGGGCTACCGCGACGGAGACGATGCGGCTGGTCACCGAGCACGCGATGGAGGCGATGCCGTCGAGCCTGTGGGCGTATACGGTCGTCGGTGCCGTCCGGTTGAGCGACGGCGATGTCGGCGGCGCGCTGCACATTCTGGACGAGGGACTGCAGATCCGGCGGCGGCTTCCCGGCCTCACCCCGTGGCCGCTGATCTACCACCTGATCGTGATGGTGAAGGCGGCCGCGCGGGCGCGCCAGGAGACCCGGGCCACCGATTTGCTGACCGAGCTCGAGGGTCTCGCCACCTGGCCGGACGCGACCATGCGGGCCACCCTGGCACGGATCGCCTCGGCGCGAGCCGAGGTCGAGGTCGGGCGCCGGGTCGAGCCCCGGCTCGAGCGCGCGGCCGGTGCCGAGCTGGGCGAACCGCTGACTCCCCGGGAGGCGCAGGTGCTGCGCCGGCTCCGTGGGTCGCAGAGCCTGCGCGAGATCGCCGGCGACCTCTACGTGTCGCTGAACACGGTGAAGACGATCACCTCGTCGGTCTATCGCAAGCTCGGCGCCCACTCCCGGGCCGAGGCCGTGTCGATCGGGCGCGTGCGCCGGTTGCTCTGAGTCATTTCACCCGGGTGATAACCCGCCACGGGGGGTGAAACATCACCCGCCCGAGCGGATGAATGCGAGGCGGACACAACGGGTGCTGAGGGAGTGTGGGATGACCGACCTGCTGGACACCGACCTGCGGAACATCGACGGACCTGAGATCGCCGGTTGGCCGGCTGTCCCACCGCGGCTGGTCGCGCGGCTGGACGAGTCGGTCGCGGCATCGCGGCTGACGGTGATCGGCGCTCCCGCCGGGACCGGCAAGGCCGCGCTCGTGTCGTGCTGGCTCGCCGGATCGGGCGCGGAGCCGATCGCGTGGATCGACGTAGCGTCGGTGGGTGGCCCGGCGGGGGTGCCGGATGCCCTTCGCCGCTCCCCCGCCGCCGACGTCCCGCTCGGCGGCGGGATGCGGGTGGTGGTGCTCGACGACCTCCCGGCCGGTCCGCCGGCCGAGCTGGACGACATGCTGCGTGCTCTGCTGGCCGAGACGGCCGCCGACGTCCGGCTGATCGTCCTCGGGAACCGGCGGCCGTCGTTCGACCTGCACGGCCTGGGACTCGCCGGGGGTACCCTGCCGATCACCGCGGCCGAGCTCGCGCTGGCCGAGGACGAGATCGCCGACCTCCTCGCCCGGAGCGGCGTGGACGCCGAGCCGGGCACGGTACGCCGGGTGGCGGAGGTCAGCGCTGGCTGGGCCGGCGGGGTCCGGCTGGCAGTTCGGGAGCTGCGGTGCGCCGGCTCGACGCAGGCCGCGCTGTCCGAGACCGAGCGCACGATTGCCGACCAACTAGACGCGGCGGTGCTGCGCCGGCTCACTGCCGAAGCGCTCCGGCTGCTGACCGCGACCAGCATGGTGGCGGCGGTGACTCCGGAGCTCGCCGACGCCGTGCTCGGCGACGGACACCCGGGCGATCCCGGCCCGCATGAACCCTCCCTGACCGGCGGAACGGCCGCCGCGACGATGGCGTCGATCGACGACACGCGGGGATTCGTCGAGCGCAGCGCGGACGGCTCGCTCCGCTGCCACCCGCTACTGCGCCGGCTGCTGGCTCGCCGACTGGCCGCCGACCCGGAGCGGGCCCGCCAGGCCGCCCGTCGTGCAGCCCGGTTCTGCGCCGCTCGCGACGATCACGACGCGGCCCTGGAGATCCTGGTCCAGGCGCGGGACTGGGCCGGTGCGGGCCACCAGCTGATCGAGACGCTCGCGGTCCCCCGGCTGATCGCCACCGGTCATCACCCGTTGCTGGACCGCCCGGACGTCGCCGACGGGATCGGCGCGGCCGAACCGTTGGTGCTGGCCGCTGTGGCGCTGGGCCGCTCCTGGCCGGAGACCGCCCTGCGCGCGATCGAGATCGCCGAGCGCGAGCCGCACCGGAGCCACGCAACGGTCGCCGAGCGGGTCAGCCTGGCCCTGCTCAAGACGGTCGCCGCCCGGTCTCGAGCCAGCGTCGGCTCGGGGATCCGGCACGCCCGTCAGGTCCTGGAGCTGCTGCCGGCGCTGACCGTGTCCCAGCGCGACCGGGCGCCCGAGCTGGTGCCGCTGGTGCAGTCCCATCTCGGCGCGTTCGCCCTCTGGAGCGGTGCTCCGGAGCGGTCGGCGGCTGCGTTCCAGCGGGGTGCCCGCGGCTTCGGGTCGCGGTCGGCGGCGGTCACCGGACCCGCGTGGCCGATCGCCGCGGCCGACTGCCTCGGCCAGCTGGCATTCGTCGAGGCGATCGCCGGCGAGCTGACCACTGCCACCCGGCATGCCTCTGACGTGCTCACCGCCCGGCCCGCCGACGGTGTGGAGCGCGGCGTGGTGCACGCCCAGCTGGCGACGGTATGGACCCACGCCGCCCGGGGCGAGCTGGCGCAAGCCGTGCAGCGGTTCGAGAGCGTGTCGGTGCGGATGTCCGGGCTCGCCGACGGGGAGCTGCACCCCGGCCGGGCCGCTGCGCTGGGCCTGGTCGGCGCCCGGCTGGCCGCCGTCACCGGTGACAGCCGGTTGAGCGCCCATCTGGGCCGGCTCTTCCGGTCGGCGGCCGGCGCCGGATTCTTCGGCGACCAGTTGCGGCTGGCCCGAGCCGAGGCCGAGCTCGACGCCGGCCAGCCCACCCGCGCGATCCAGCTCCTCGCCGACGCGCCGCGGGTCAGCGCCGAGATCCGCGCCCTGCGCTGCCGGGCATGGCTGCTGCTCGGCGATCTGTCGGCTGCCGGCACGGCGCTGCGGGTCCGGCCGGGCGAGCCGGCGGCGCTGCTCACCCAGCTCCAGCTGGAGCTGCTGGAGGCCAGGCTGGCCCACGCCACCGGCGACTGGGATCTTCGGACGGCCCTGGTCGAGCGGGCGCTGCGGACCGCCGCGCGCGAGCAGCTGCGCACACCGCTGCGCTGGGCGAAGGACTGGTTGCACACCGTCGTCGCATCCGACCGGGTGCTGATGAACCGGTACGGGTCGTTCGTGGCCTCGATCGGGACGGGGTCGGTGGGCGCGACCAGTGATGCCGAGCCGGCGACCCGGCAGGCCGGTTCGGCCGCTGCACCCGCGACTCCGCTCACCCGGCGGGAGGCCGACATCCTCGCCCGGCTCGGCACGATGAGCACCAACGAGGAGATCGCCGCCCAGCTCTATCTGTCCACGAACACGATCAAGACGCACCTGAAGTCGCTGTATCGCAAGCTCGACGTCGCCCGCCGATCCGACGCCGTCCGCCGCGGCCGGGCGCTGGGCCTGTGCTGAGTCGGTCAGCAGGCCAGGAGATAGTCCAGCCGGCCCACGTCGGCCAGTTGCCGCAGCGTGGTGCGGAGGGCGTCGTGGGAGAGCCGGACGCGGACGACGGTGGTCTGCACCAAGCGGTGCGACCAGCGCAGGTGATGCAGGATGGCCGTGCCGAGGCAGCCGTCGATCCGCACCTCGCAGTAGTCGGCGGACTCGTACAGCTCACGCGGTGCGATGCCGAGACTGGACAGCGCCTGCAGCAAGGTGTCGACCTCGTCGGGGCGCCGGGGGTGCCGCCAGAACACGGTCAGCGGGTCGGTCGAGTGCACCTCGGCACCGGGTGCCAGCGACCGGACCCGATCGGCGACGTCGCCGACCAGGCCGATCTCGTACGTCCGCAGCGGCGCGGTCCCCGCCTCCGCCGCCACCTCGCTCATGACCCAAGACTGCCGAGTGCACGCCCGCACGGCGTCACCCGAGCCGGGTGAACGTGTCCGGCTGCTGCGCTCGGCGCGTCCGGCGGCATTGGACCCGCCGCCGTGACCCGTGGTAGTCCGATCATCAGCAAGGGTCAGAGGAGGCTGGTACGCATGTCCGTGAGCTCGTCGCCGGTGGTCGACAAGGCTGCGGGTGGATTCTCGATCGTCCTGCTCACGCTGGCTTCCGGCCAGTTCCTGATGACCCTCGACAGCTCGGTGATGAACGTTTCGATCGCCCAGGTCGCCGAGGACGTCGGCACGACGGTGACCGGGATCCAGACCGCGATCACGCTGTACACCCTGGTGATGGCCACCCTGATGATCACCGGCGGCAAGATCGGCAGCATGATCGGGCGGCGACGCGCGTTCGCGATCGGCTGCGTGATCTATGGCTGCGGGTCGCTGACCACCGCACTGGCCCCGTCGCTGCCGGTGCTGATCATCGGCTGGTCCTTCCTGGAAGGCGTCGGGGCCGCGTTGATCATGCCCGCCATCGTCGCCCTGGTCGCGTCCAACTTCGCCGCCGAGCAGCGACCACGGGCCTACGGTCTGGTCGCCTCTGCCGGCGCCATCGCGGTCGCGGCCGGTCCGCTGATCGGTGGCGCGATGACGACGTACCTGACCTGGCGGCTGGTCTTCGCCGGCGAGGTCGTGATCGTCCTGGTGATCTTGCTGCTCACCCGGCGGATCCAGGACCTGCCCGCCGAGGCCGGACACCGGATCGACCTGGTCGGGGTGGTGCTGTCCGCCGTCGGGCTGGGCATCGCGGTGTTCGGAGTGCTGCGCTCCGCGGAGTGGGGCTGGGTCCGGCCGAAGGCGGGGGCCCCGTCGGTGCTCGGCCTCTCGCTGACGGTCTGCCTGATCGTGGCCGGCCTGGTCATCGTCCGGGTGTTCTTGTGGTGGGAGGCGCGGGTCGGTGCCCGTGGCGGCGATCCCCTGGTGTCGGTCGGGATGCTGAAGAACTCCCAGCTGGTCGGCGGGCTGACCATGTTCTTCTTCCAGTTCCTGCTGCAGGCCGGGCTGTTCTTCACCATCCCGCTGTATCTGTCGGTCGCACTCGGGTTGAGCGCGGTGCAGACCGGTGTCCGGCTCCTTCCGCTGTCGATCACGCTGCTGTTGGCCGCGGTCGGGGTGCCGAGGCTGTGGCCCACGGCATCGCCGCGCCGGGTCGTCGGCCGCGGCCTGATCGCCCTGCTCGCCGGCATCGTGTCGCTGATCCTCGCGCTCGAGGTCGGCGCCGGCCCCGAGATCGTCACCGTGCCGCTGCTGCTGGCCGGATTGGGGGTCGGCGCGCTCGCCTCGCAGCTGGGCGCGGTCACCGTCTCGGCCGTGCCGGACGAGCTGAGCGGCGAGGTCGGCGGGCTGCAGAACACCTGCACCAACCTCGGCGCCTCGCTCGGCACCGCCCTCGCCGGGTCGGTGCTGATCTCGGTTCTCACCGCCAGCGTGCTGGCCGGGATCGCCGAGAACCCGTCGCTGTCCGAGCAGGTCTCGGGCGCGGCCGAGATCCAGCTCGCCGCCGGCGTGCCGTTCGTCTCCGACAGCCAGCTCGATACGGCCCTGGAACAGGCGGGAGTGCCGGCCGACCAGGCGCAGGCGATCGTCGAGGTCAACACGCAGGCGCGAATCCAGGGCCTGCGGACCAGTCTCGCCGTGTTGGCCGTGCTGGCCGTGCTGGCCACCTTCCTGACCCGGTTGCTGCCGATCGAGCCGGCCTCCTCCACCGGCCGGGCGAGCACCGACCCGCCGCCGGCGGAGTCCTAGAAGGACTGGAGCCCGGCACCGACCACCACCAGGCCGAGCACGATCAGCACGACCGCGCTGACGATCGGGCCGTCGGTGGCGAGCATTTTCGATGCCGTCCCGAGCCGTGGCTCCATCCGTGCCGGGGCGAGCAGGGTCGCCAGGATCGGGATGGTCACCGTCGAGGTGGCCAGCACGACGTAGCAGATGCCGAGGGCCAGGCTGGCGGTGGCCTTCAGCGAACTGACGTGGAGCTGCAGGCCGATGACCGCGGCCAACAGCAGGTTCTTCGGCCGAAACGCCATGATCAGCCCGACCCCGAACGCCTTGATCGGGCCCAGATGATCCACCGCGGCGGCCCAGCTCGGCAGCCGGGGCTCCTCGGTGGCGTGCAGATGCCGGCGCCAGCTGCGCACACCGAAGACGATCAGGGCGAGCCCCACCGTCACCTCGATCACCGCCAGGGTCCGGTCCGCGCGGTGCGCTCTGGCCGGCGGCAGAGCCTGGGACGCGATCGTGGCCGCCACGACCACGATCAGCATCCCGAGCACGCACCCGATCATGAAGGGCAGGGCGGCCGACCGGCGGCGAGGTGAGAGCAGGATCAGCAGCATGATCGTGATCGGCACCGAGCTCAGGGCAGCCGCCAGCGCAACCGGCAGCAATTGGCCGACGGCACCGATCACGAACTGCTCACCTCTCTGGTCGCTCCTGCAGGCGTCGCCTCAGTGACCGGGGCCGGTCACCATCTGCGCGCGTTCTGACTCGTGCGCGCCACCCTTGCGGTCCAGAGTCTGACAGGCGTCGGCGATGTCGCGCGCCAGCGTGTCCACATGCTCGCGGCTGAGCGTCTGCTTGACCAGGGCGCGCATGATCGTCACGTCCTGCGCGTCCGGCGGCAGGGTGTACGCCGGCACCATCCAGCCGCGCTCGGCCGACAGCTGCCAGGCCAGATCGAACTCGTCGAAGGCGTTGTCGCCGCTCAGCTGGAACGCCACCAGCGGCAGCTGCTCCTGGTCCGCTCCGATCAGATCGAAGCGGCCGAGGTCGCGAAGTCGCTCGGCCAGCACCTGTGCGTTCTTCTGCATGTTGCGCATGATGTAGCCGTAACCGGCGCGGCCGTACCGGACGAAGTTGTAGTACTGCGCCAGCACCATCGACGACCCGGTGGAGAAGTTCAGCGTGAACGTCGCGTCGGTCTTGCCGAGGTAGTTCTCCTCGAACACCAGGTCCTTGGCGAGGTCCGCGGTCTCCCGGAAGACCAGCCAGCCGATGCCCGGATAGACCAGGCCGAACTTGTGCCCGGAGACGTTGATCGAACGGACCTGCTCGAGCCGGAAGTCCCACTCCGAGTGCGGATACAGGAACGGCCAGACGAAGCCGCCGCTCGCCCCGTCGACGTGCATCGGGATGTCCAGGCCGCGCGTGCTCTTGATCGTCAGCAGCAGGTCGTTGATCCCGACGATGTCGTCCTTGTGCCCGGTGAACGTGGTGCCGAGCACGGCGGCGACCCCGATCGTGTTCTCGTCCAGATGCGGTTCGACGTCCTCGGGACCGATCGTGTACTTGCCCGGCTGCAGCGGGACGATCCGCGGCTCCACGTCGAAGTAGCGGCAGAACTTGTCCCAGACCACATGGACGTCGGCGCCGAAGACCAGGTTCGGCCGGTCGATCGGCCGCCCGGCCGCCTGCTGGCGCTCCTTCCACTTCCACTTCAGCGACAAGGCGCCGAGCATGATCGCCTCGGACGAGCCCTGGGTGCGCGCGCCCGTCGTCTCTCCGGGGGCGTGGAACAGGTCGGCCAGCATCCGGATGCAGCGCTGCTCGATCTCCGCGGTCCGCGGATACTCCGCGTGGTCGATGAAGTTGCGGTGCAGGTTGTCGGCGATCACCCGCTGCGCCTGCGGCTCCATCCAGGTGGTGACGAAAGTCGCCAGGTTCCGGCCCGGATCACCCTCGATGGCGAGATCCTCCGCGACCAGACGCATCGCGTCCGTCGCACTCATCCCGTCGTCCGGGAACGTCCGGCTCGGGACCTCCTCGATCGCGAAGCTGTTGCCGAACAGCGCCGCGGCCGCTTGGTCGTCCATGGTCATGAGTTCCTCTCGATCGGCCGGCCGGTACTCGGCCGGCTGGACTGTGTCTGGTGCAGGGCGGCCCGCCAGGCCGGAAACATCAAGGCGGCTCCGACCAGGAAGCAGACCGCCCCGCCGAACGTGCCCGCCACGCTGATCCGGGTGCTCACCAGCTCCCCGCTGGGCAGGATGAAACTGGCCAGGGCGGACGCCATGAACAGGATCGACCCGGCCATGTTCCACCAGCCGATCCGCCAGCCGGACGTGTGCCGGCGACTGCCGTTCACCACGGCGACGGCGAGCAGCGCGAAGAAGCTGGAGACCAGGAACAGGATCGATCCGTAGATGTCGGGACGCCAGACATAGCGTTGCTCCTCGGCCACGGTCGCGTTGTGGATCAGGGCGGCGCCCGTGCTGATGTTGAAAAACAGCGTTCCCGGGAACTGGGTGATCGCCGCCAGCCAGGCTCGGTCGTGCGGCAGCCAGGCCCACCAGCGCAGCGGCGTCGGCCGGGTGGCGCTGGCCGCGTCGACCTCGGTTGCCGCCGGGGTCTGGGACTGCACCAGCTGCAGGAAGGACGCCGAGGTGAAGAAGATCGATCCGACGAAGTAGGTGATGCCGTCGATCGGGCCTCCGACGGCGTTCACGTACGCCGGGATCGAGCCCAGCGCGAAGCAACTGGAGCCGATCATGAACAGTCCGGCGATCGCACTGTTCAGGTGCACCGGCGTGACCCGCATGCTGCTCTCCTGTCGTCGCGCGCCGGGACAAAGTATCGCGGGCCGCCCGGCCGCTCGCCTCACCCGCGAGGGGCGAACCGGCGGGCATCTCCGACGTCTCGCTCGCAGCCCGATCGCACCGTGCCGAACGGGAGATCGGTCAGGCCTTGCTGAGGGAGATCGGTCAGGCCTTGCTGAGGGAGAACAGGGCAGCGGTGCCGGCGAGCGCGAGCCGGTCGCCGGAGCAGGCTGCGGCGAGGTCCCCGTTCAGGCCGATCACGCTGGCCACCTGGGCGAAGTCGAGGGCGCTGCGCTCGCCGGCGGCATTGCTCAGATAGGCGGTGCCCTTGGCCGTGCCGACCTTGAAGTGCCGGGTGGTCCCGCTGGTGGTGTAGGTGCCCTTCACGGTGCCGTCCACGAACAGGTCCGCCTGCCCCTTGCCGGCCACGGTCAGCGCGAACGGCTTGTCGCCCTTCGACGTGAGCACGTAGTCGCCGTCGGTGAAGTCGATCGTGGCGTCGCCGCCCTTGCCGACGCCGATCCCGGACTGGCCCTGTCCGGCGAACTGCTCCAGCCGGTACGTCCCCGCCGGCTGGCCCTTCGGGCAGGGCTGGCCCGACGCGCTCGCCTGCCCGGCCGCGGGCGTGGACGAGCCCGGCGTCAGCGCCGCGCTCGCCGCTGCGGTCGGCGACGTCCCGCTCGACGCGGCCGGTGACGGCTGCTCCGACGATCCGGAGCAGGCCGACAGCGCCAGCACGGCGCCGACCGCGATCATGGTCCAGCGTTTCATCGTCGGCGGTCTCCAGCTGTCTCGTCCGGTCGGGGCCGACCCAGGATAATCGGGTCGTGATCGAGACGCTCGAGGCCTACCTGGCCGAGCTGGACGAGCCGGCCCGGACCTGGGTAGCGGAGTTCACCGACTACGTCGGGGCGGCGTACCCGTCGCTGCAGCTGACCATGTTCCGGCAACGACCGATGTTCAAGTTCGGCCGGACCTACACCGACGGCTATGTCATGTTCACCGCGGCGAAGAGTCACTTCACCCTGCACGCGATCGAGTTCGACCTGATCGAGGCGTTCCGGCTGCGGTTGCCGCGGGCGAGCTTCGGCAAGGGCAGCATCAAGGTGAAGTTCGGCGACGTGGACGCCAAACCGGTGCTGCGCGAGTTCGTCGACCAGGTGATGGCCCGGCACGGCGTCGCCCGGGCCGGCTGAGGATCACCAGCTCGCGACGATCTCCTCCAGCTCGCGCCGCCGGCCGGTGTAGAACGGGATCTCCTCGCGGGTGTGTCGGCGGGCCGCCGCGCCGCGCAGCTCACGCATCAGGTCGACGATCCGGTGCAGCTCGTCGGCCTCGAAGGCGAGCATCCACTCGTAGTCGCCGAGGGCGAAGGACGCCACGGTGTTCGCCCGCACGTCGGGGAACGGCCGGGCCAGCATGCCGTGCTCGACCAGCATCGAGCGGCGCTCCTCCTCGGGCAGCAGGTACCACTCGTAGGACCGGACGAAGGGATAGACGCAGAGGTGCTTCTTCGGCGCCTCGCCGGACATGAACGCCGGCACGTGGCCCTTGTTGAACTCGGCCGGCCGGTGCAGCGCGAGCTGGGACCAGACCGGCCGCAGGCTGCTGCCGAGCGACGACCGGCGCAGCGCGTGGTACGCGTCCTGCAGCGTTTCCGAGGCCGGCGCGTGCCACCAGACCATCAGGTCGGCGTCGGCGCGCAACCCGGCGACGTCGTACCAGCCGCGGACGGCCAGGTCCTGACCGTCGGTCGCCGCGGCGATCGCCTCCAGCGCGGTCGCCGCCGCCTTCGCCGGCTCGTCTTCCAGCCCCCGCTCGAAGCGGAAGACCGACCACATCGTGTAGCGGATCGTCTCGTTGATCTCGCGCGCCTTCATCCCGCCCGCCTCGCTCATTCCGTTCCCTCCGGCCAGCCGGCCAGCTCCGACTCGATCTTCTCCGCGGCCCGGTTCGCCGACGCCACGCAGGCGGCGATGCCGACGCCGTCCAGTGCGGCTCCGCAGATCGCGATCCCCGGCTCGGCCGCCAGCGTCGCGCGCAGCCGCGCGACCCGCTGGCGGTGGCCGACCAGGTACTGCGGCAGCCCGCCGCCCCAGCGGCTGACGTGACCGGTGACCAGGTGTGAGCGCGACCAGCCCGGCAGCTCCTGGGCCTCCGCGTACGTCCGCTGCAGCAGCGCCTCGTCCGGCAGCTGGAGCAGCGCCTCCTCGCCTACCCGGCCGACGCTGGCCCGGACCACGGACACGCCGGGGCCCCAGCGCCGCTGCGCCGCCTCCGCGACCCACGCCCACTTGGCCGAGCTGTGGGTGACCGCCTTGATCGTCGGCAACACCCCCGGCGGTACCAGCAGCCCGGATCCCTCGGTCCGGACGTCGCGGACGACCAGGGTCACCACGGCGACCGACGCGTACGGCACGTCGGCCCACTCGGCGGCGGCCGGCACGGCCTCGGACAGCAGCCGGGCGAACGCGTGTGCCGGAGTCGCCAGCACCACCGCGTCGACCTCGACGGCGGCCGCGGTGCCGGACGCGCCCTCGCCCGCCGCGCCGACTGCCAGCTCGAACCCGCCGCCGGTCCGGCGTCGCAGCGAGCGCACGGTCGCGCCGCTGCGCAGCGTCGCTCCGTGCCGTCGCAGTTCCTGGACCAGCGCGTCGACCAGCCGGGAGACGCCGCCGGCGAGTCCGGCGAAGACCGGCCCGTCCTGGTCGGAGCGCGCGGCGGCGCGGGCGTGGTGCAGCAGCGACCCGCCGGCCCGCGCCCGCTCGAACAGGTCGGGCGCGACGGCGGCGAAGGACAGCTCGCGGGACCGGCCCGCGTACACCCCGCCGAGCATCGGCTCGAGCACCCGGTCGGTCACCTCGGCACCGAAGTGGTCGTCGACGACCGCTCCGATCGCGATGTCGTCGGGCAGCGGTCCCCACTCGCGGCGTGGCTCGTCGGCGGCGCGGGCATAGCCCTCGTCGCTCAGCACGACGGCCAGCGCGGCCAGATCCGTCGGGACGCCGAGCAGGCTCGGCGGCACCCGCACCGGCCGGCCGCCGATCAGCACGCGCGGCTTCTCCGCCGTCGGGTGCACCACCATCACGCCGAACCCGAGCTCGTGGACGAGATCGACCGCCTCCGGGCGGCGGGCCAGGAACGACTCCGCCCCGGCGTCCAGCCGGACCCCTTCCAGCGACAACGGCGCCAGCTTCCCGCCGAACCGGGGTGAGCTCTCCAGCACTGTCACCCGGCAGCCGGCGGCGAGACGTCGAGCGGCCGCCAAGCCCGCGACGCCCCCGCCGATGACCGCGACGTGCGGCTGGGGGCTCACCGCGCGACTCCGGCCGGGGCCGCCACCGCCGGTCGGCGGAGCCGGGCCTCCCGCCGGATCGCGGCGCCCTCGGCATGGACGAGTTCGACGATCCGGCCGAGGACGTCCGGATCGGCGTCCGGCGGCACCCCGTGACCGAGGTTGAACACGTGCCCGGGCGACTCGGCACCCGAGCGCAGCACCGCGGTGACCCGGTCGGCGAGCACCGGCCAGGGCGCGCCGAGCAGGGCGGGATCGAGATTGCCCTGGACCGCGTACGACGGCCCCACCCGGGCCGAGGCCTCCGCCAGCTGAACCCGCCAGTCGACGCCGATCACGTCGGCGCCGGCCGCGGCCATCGGGACCAGCAGCTCTCCGGTGCCCACCCCGAAGTGGATCGCCGGCACGCCGAGCCGGCGGACCCGGTGCAGCACCGCAGCCGAGTGCGGCTGGACGTAGCGGACGTAGTCGGCGACCGCCAGCGCGCCGGCCCAGGAGTCGAACAACTGGACGGCTCGCGCGCCGCCGGCGACCTGGGCGGCCAGGAACGCGGCCGACACGTCGGCCAGCCGCCGGCACAGGTCGTGCCACAGCTCCGGCCGGCCGACCATCAGCGCCTTGGTCCGGGCGTAGTCCCGGCTCGGGCCGCCCTCGACCAGATAGCTGGCCAGCGTGAACGGCGCGCCGGCGAAGCCGATCAGCGGGGTGTCGCCGAGTTCAGCCACGATCAGCCGGGCCGCCTCCTCGACGAAGCCGAGGTCGTCCGGGTCCAGTGGGCGGATCCGTTCCAGATCGGCGGCGGTGCGGACCGGCTGCGCGATCACCGGCCCGGTGCCGGCGACGATGTCGACACCTACCCCGGCGACGGCGAGCGGCACCATGATGTCGGAATAGAAGATGGCGGCGTCCACGCCGTACCGGCGGACCGGCTGCAGGGTGATCTCGGCCACCAGGTCGGGTCGGCGACAACTGTCCAGCATGCCGATCCCGGCGCGGACGGCCCGATACTCCGGCAGCGAGCGGCCGGCCTGCCGCATGAACCAGACCGGCACCTCGTCGTCGTGATGGGCGCGCCGGCAAGCCGCCAGGAACACCGAGGACTCGCCGCCGGGTGCGCGTGACGACACGTCGGGCGTCCTCCTCTGGTCGGTTTCGTCGGCGCGTCGAGCCACGTACGCCGGGCAGGTGAAGACTACCCTCGACGCGTGGGAGCGAAATCGGACGCTACACCGGCACCGGCCGCCTTCCGACGCGCGCTGAAGGAGTTGCTGGCCGCGAGCTGGCGCCCCGAGCTGGTGGTCACCGAGATGCCGGCGCCGCAGCGCATCGCCCCCTTCTCCGCCGCTATCACCGCCGACGTGATGGTCGGCGACGAGGAGGTCGGCAGCGGCCGGCTCGTGCTGCTGCACGACCCGGCGGGCAATGCCGCGTGGCAGGGCACCTTCCGCTGCGTCACCTTCGCCCGCGCCGACGTGGACCCGGAGATGGTCACCGATCCGCTGCTGGCCAGCGTCGGCTGGTCCTGGCTGCTGGACGCGCTGGCTGGGCACGACGCCTCGTTCGTGGCGCCCAGCGGGACGGTCACGTCGGTGTCCAGCGAGTCCTTCGGGACGATGGCCGACGAGCCGGCCCGGGCCGAGGTCGAGGTCCGGGCGTCCTGGACCCCCCAGCTGACCGACGGCGCCGGACTGGGCGCCCATCTCAGCGCCTGGGGCGAGCTGTTGTGTACGACCGCCGGGCTGCCGCCGCTGCCGGCGGGCGTGGTGCCGATGCCGTCTCGACGCGGCCGGTGAGCGACCCGGAGATCGATACCGCCGGCGAGCCCCTGGAACAGGACGTGCCCGAGCCGGACGTCCCCGTGCTGACCGCTCCGCGGGACGGCCTGCCCGTGGTGGACGAGACCGGCGACGAGCTGGCCCGGACCATCGCCGCGCTGGCCGGCGGGCACGGACCGGTCGCGGTCGACGCCGAGCGGGCCCACGGCTTCCGCTACAGCCAGCGGGCCTATCTGCTGCAGCTGCGGCGCGCCGGTGCCGGCACCCACCTGATCGACCCGGTCGCCTACGGTCAGCCCGCCGATCTCGGCACGCTGCGCGACGCGATCGCCGACGCGGAGTGGGTGATCCACGCCGCCAACCAGGACCTCCCCTGCCTGGCCGAGGTCAACCTGGTGCCCCGAACGCTGTTCGACACCGAGCTGGCCGCCCGGCTGCTCAACTATCCGCGGGTCGCGCTCGGCACCATGCTGGAGGAGCTGCTCGGCGTCCGGCTGCTGAAGGAGCACTCGGCGGCCGACTGGTCCACCCGTCCCATCCCGCACGACTGGCTGAACTACGCCGCGCTCGACGTGGAACTGCTGGTGGAGCTGCGCGACGCGCTGACCGCGCGGCTGGCCGAGGCCGGCAAGGACGAGTGGGCCCGGCAGGAGTTCGCCGCCCTGGTCGCCGGCGCCGGCACCAGGCCGCCGGTCCGCGAGGATCCGTGGCGGCGTACGTCGGGGATGCACAAGGTCCGCACCCGCCGGCAGCTGGCGTACGTGGCCGAGCTCTGGTCCACCCGGGACGAGATCGCGCGCGAGCAGGACCGGGCGCCGGGTCGGGTGCTGGCCGACGTCGCGATCACCGAACTGGCCACCGCGGCTGACCCCGGCGCCGCCGCGCTCCGCCGTGTTCCCGGGTTCACCCGGCGGCAGGCGCGGCGCTTCGACGCGGAGTGGCTGGCGGCGCTGCGCCGGGCGGCCCGGCTGC
The DNA here is from genome assembly GCF_039537205.1 of Microlunatus ginsengisoli. Taxonomy (NCBI): domain Bacteria; kingdom Bacillati; phylum Actinomycetota; class Actinomycetes; order Propionibacteriales; family Propionibacteriaceae; genus Microlunatus; species Microlunatus ginsengisoli. The sequence continues at coordinate 153,914 of NZ_BAABAB010000007.1, forward strand.
CGGAGTCGCAGCTGCCGCCGATGCATCGACCGAGCGAGGGTCCCCCGCCGCCGCGGATGTGGCAGAGCAAGGACCCGGCGGCGGCGGCGCGGCTGGCGGCCGCCCGGGAGGCGCTGGCCCAGCGGGCCGCCGAGGTGGAGCTGCCGGCGGAGAACCTGCTCACCCCGGACTACCTGCGCCGGCTCGCCTGGCGGCCGCCGGTGCCGGCGACCGCGGCGAGTATCGACGCGACCCTCGAGGGCTTCGGTGCCCGGGCGTGGCAGCGCGAGCTCACCGTTCCGCTGCTCGTCGACGCGCTCGCCGGCTGAACCCCACCAGCAGCACAATGCTGCGCATGCCGCGCAGCAGAGGTCCCTGGAACTCCGGCCGGACGATCGGCGTGGACCGGATCGAGTTCGTGCCGGACCCCGAACTGAGCCTGCCGCCGACGCGACCGCTCGCGCCGCCCGGCCCGGACTGGGAGGCGCGGGTCGTGCCGAGCACCGGGGTCGGGATCTGGACGTACACGGCGCCGGACACCGACACGCCGCTCGACGTATGGCAGACCTGGTGGGAGGCCTATCCCGAAACCGGCTGGTGGCCGCTGCTGTTCGACCTGGAATGGGCCTGGCCCTCGGTCAGCGAGCCGGCGGTCGGTGGCGGCGAACCCGCGGCCAGTGGCGCCGAGTGGCTGACCCGCCGGCTGTGGGGCGGCTCGTACCCGCTGGCCGACCAGATCCCGTGCACCGGATCGCTGGGGTGGCCGATCTTCGGCAAGCCGAAGCGCACCCAGCCGTTCAACCAGATCAGCGCCGTCGACGTCATTCTGGTCCCGGCGCCCGCGCCCTGGCTGGTGCCGGAGGTGCTCGGCTGGAACGGTGGCCGGAAGCACCAGGTCTACGGCGCCCAGCACAGCCTGGTGCTGCGCCGCTGGGCCGGCCTGTACGGCGTCGAGCCGTTCGCGATGAGCCTCGACAGCCTGATCCTGCGGTCCACCCGGCCGCCGCAGACGAGGGAAACCGCCTGGGCCGCCACCCTCGAACTGGTCGGCTACTGCCCCGAGCTGGTGGATCCGACCGACGGCGAGCCGCTGGAGCAGTGGGTCAGCCACGTCACCGGCGGCCAATGGGACTGCTGGTTCAACTGGGCCTCCCTGGACGGCGACGGGTCGGAGGACGAGGAGGTCTGACGCAAATCTGCCGCTCGAACGCCCCCAGGGCCCGTTTTGGCCCCAAATCGGTGATCGAGCGGTGAAAACGCGTCAAAGCCGGCTGGCACGCACCGATGTTACTGGCGAGTAATATGTGTCCGTGCCTCGTGAACTCAGAGACGTCGTCTTCGTCGACGGCGTGCGTACTCCCTTCGGCAAGGCCGGCTCGCTGTATGCCGAGACCCGCGCCGACGATCTTGTGGTCAACTGCATCCGTGAGCTGATGCGCCGCCACCCCGAGCTGCCGCCGGAGCAGGTGGACGAGGTGGCGATCGCGGCCACCACCCAGATCGGCGACCAGGGCCTGACCATCGGCCGGACGGCGGCGCTGCTGTCCGGTCTGCCCCGCTCGGTGCCGGGCTACGCGATCGACCGGATGTGCGCCGGCGCGATGACCGCGGTGACCACGGTCGCCTCCGGAATCGCGTTCGGCGCCTACGACGTGGCGATCGCCGGCGGGGTCGAGCACATGGGCCGGCACCCGATGGGCGAGGGCGTCGATCCGAACCCGCGGATCGTGGCGGAGAAGTTGGTCGACCCGTCGGCGCTGATCATGGGCAGCACCGCGGAGAACCTGCACGACCGCTACCCCACGATCACCCGAGACCGTGCCGACGCCTTCGCCGTGCTGAGCCAGGACCGGGTCCAGACCGCGTACGCCGACGGCGTGATCCAGGAGTCGTTGGTCACCGTCGCCACCCCGAGCGAGGAGCTGGGCTGGGGGCTGGCCACCGCGGACGAGCCGCCTCGGGCCGGCACCACGGTCGAGGGGCTGGCCGGCCTGCGGACCCCGTTCCGGGCGCACGGCCGGGTGACCGCCGGCAATGCGGCCGGTCTCAACGACGGCGCTACCGCCTGCCTGGTCGCGGCCGAGTCCGTGGCCACCGAGCTGGGGCTGCCGATCGCCATGCGGCTGGTGTCGTACGCCTTCGCCGGCGTCGATCCCGAGGTGATGGGAGTCGGGCCGATCCCGGCGACCGAGAAGGCGCTGGCCAAGGCCGGGCTGAGCATCGACGACATCGGCGCGTTCGAGATCAACGAGGCGTTCGCGGTCCAGGTGCTGGCCTTCCTCGACCACTTCGAGATCGCTGCGGACGACGCTCGGGTGAACCCGTACGGCGGCGCGATCGCGCTCGGTCACCCGCTGGCCAGCTCGGGTGTCCGGCTGATGATCCACCTGGCTCGCGCCTTCCGCGAGCACCCGGAGGTCCGCTACGGCCTCACCACGATGTGCATCGGTCTCGGCATGGGCGGGACCGTGATCTGGGAGAACCCCGCCTACCGCGAGCTCGAGCTCGGTGCCGAAGAGGAAGAGGCCGATCTGTGAACCCCGAAGACCTGTCCGCGCTGATCGATCAGGCGTCGGCCGTGGCCGGCGACGAGGTGGTCACCCGGGCCATCAGCCGCGACGTCGCGCTCCCCCACAATCCGGGCGCGACCGCGGTGGTGATCACGCTGTACAACGGGTTCGACCACAGCCGGCCGAACACCCTGGGCCCGCGCAGTCTCGGTGCACTGAACGCCGCGATCGACGCCGCTCTGGCCCGCGACGACGTGGCCGCGCTGATCGTCACCGGCAAGCCGTTCATCCTGGCGGCCGGCGCGGACCTCTCCGGCGTGCCCAAGATCACCGGCATCGACCAGGCCAGGGCGATCGCCCGGATCGGGCACGCCGTGTTCGACAAGCTGCACACCGCGCCCGTCCCGACGTTCGCGTTCGTGAACGGCCTCGCGCTCGGCGGCGGGCTGGAGCTGGCCCTGCACTGCCGATACCGCACGATCAGCGCGGCCGCCGCCGGGATCGGCCTGCCGGAGTGCTTCCTCGGCATGTTCCCCGGCTGGGGCGGCGCCTACCTGCTGCCGAACCTGATCGGTGCCGACAAGGCCGTGACCGTGATCGTCGAGAACGCGTTGAACAACAACACGATGCTCACCGGCAAGGCCGCGTACGACCTCGGTATCGCCGACGCGATCTTCGACGGAGCCGACTTCCTGGAGCGGTCGTTCGACTGGGCCGGCGCGGTGGTGGCCGGCACCGTCAGCGTGGACCGGGCCGAACCGGACCGCGGCGAGGCCTGGGACGCCGCCGTCGCGCGCGGCCGGAAGATCGCCGACGCCAAGACCTCGGGCGCGGCACCGGGGCCGTACCAGGCGCTCGAGCTGATCGCCGCCGCCAAGACGGCGGACCGGCTGGCCGCGTACGCCGCCGAGGACGACGCGCTGGCCGAGCTGTTGATGAGCCCGCAGCTGCGAGCCGGGCTGTATGCGTTCGACCTGGTGCAGAAGCGGGCCAAGCGGCCGGCGGGCGCGCCGGACCGCAACCTGGCCCGGCCGGTGTCGGCGGTCGGCATCGTCGGCGCCGGGCTGATGGCCAGCCAGTTGGCCCTGCTGTTCGCCCGCCGGCTGGAGGTGCCGGTGATCATCTCCGACCTCGACCAGGAGCGGGTGGACCGCGGGCTCGGCTACGTCCGCGGCGAGATCGACAAGCTGCTGGCCAAGAAGCGGATCTCACCCGACAAGGCCAACCGGCTCCGGGCGCTGGTGACCGGCACGATCGACCGGGCCGCGTACGCCGAGTGCGACTTCGTGATCGAGGCCGTGTTCGAGGAGCTCGAGGTGAAGCGCGGCGTCTTCGCCGAGCTGGAGAAGCACGTCTCGCCCGAGTGCGTCCTCGCCACCAACACCTCCTCGCTGTCGGTGACCCAGATGGCCGCGGAGCTGGTCCATCCGGAACGCGTCGTCGGGTTCCACTTCTTCAACCCGGTCGCGGTGCTGCCGCTGCTGGAGGTGGTCCGCGGTGAGCGGACCGACGAGGCCACCCTCGCCACCGCCCTGTTCGTGGCCAAGGAACTGCGCAAGAACGCCGTGCTGGTCCACGACGCGCCGGCTTTCGTGGTGAACCGGCTGCTCACCCGGCTGATGGGCGAGGTGACCAGCGCGGTCGACGAGGGCACTCCGATCGAGGTGGCCGACACCGCGCTCCGACCGCTCGGCCTGCCGATGACCCCGTTCGCGCTGCTCCAGCTCGTTGGTCCGGCGGTCGCGCTGCACGTCGCCGAGACGCTGCACGACGCGTTCGGGGACCGGTTCGCGGTGTCGCCCAACTTGCAGGCGCTGGTGGCCGCGAAGCGACCGGGGATCTACGACCGGACGCCCGAGGGCCGGCCGTACGTGTCGGAGGAGACCCGCGCCCTGTTCACCGTCGGCGACGCGCCGAGCACGCCGGAGCAGGTCCGCGAGCGTGCGGTGACCGCGCTGGCCGAGGAGATCGGGCTGATGCTGCGCGAGGGCGTGGTCGCGGCCCCGATGGACATCGACCTGTGCATGATCCTCGGCGCCGGCTGGCCGTTCCACAACGGCGGCATCACGCCCTACCTGGACCGGGAGGGCATCTCCGAACGCGTCGTCGGCCAGCGCTTCCTGCCGCTCGGAATCGCCGAACCCGCACGACCTTGACCGACTTGTCAGGTTCTCAGCGAGCTATAGCGCGCTGAGAACCTGACAACTCCGGGGTTTACAGCTTGCTGCCCTCGGTGTGGCCCATCTGGGCGAGGGTCTCGCCGGTGGCCAGTCGCGCCTTCCGGTAGCCGTAGCTGAAGTAGATGATGAAGCCCAGCACCATCCAGATCACGAACCGCAGCCAGGTCTCCACCGACAGGTTGATGGTCAGGTAGAAGCAGATCACCGCGGACAGGATCGGCAGGAACGGCACCAACGGCACCTTGAACGCCCGCGGCAGGTCCGGTCGCGTCCGGCGCAGCACGATGATCCCGATCGAGACCAGGATGAACGCGGTCAGGGTGCCGATGTTGACCATTTCCTCGAGCTTGCCGATCGGGGTCAGGCCGGCGACCAGCGCGGCGAGGATGCCGATCCCGATGGTGATCACGTACGGCGTCTTGAACTTGCTGTGCACCTTCGACAGTCCCGGCGGCATCAGGTGGTCGCGCGACATCGCGAACATCACCCGGCTCGCGCCGATCAGCAAGGTGAGCACGACAGTGGTCAGACCGGCCACGGCGCCGGCCGCGATGAGGGTCGCGAACCCGGGTTTGCCGACCGCGGTGAACGCGCTCGCCAGGGCCGCCTTCGGATCGATCTGGTCGTACTTGACCATGCCGGTGATCACGAGCGCGACCGCGCAGTAGAGGATCGTGCAGATGATCAGCGAGGCGATGATGCCGATCGGCAGGTCGCGCTGCGGGTTCTTCGCCTCCTCCGCGGTGGTGGCTACCACGTCGAAGCCGATGTAGGCGAAGAAGACCAGCGCCGCCCCGGCGAAGATGCCGCCGACGCCGTACGCGGTCGGTTCGAGCCCGAACGCGAACTGGATCAACGGCTGCGTCAGCCAGCTCGAGGCGGCCTCGCCGCCGCCGGTGGCCGGCGGGATGAAGGGCGAGTAGTTGGCCGGGTTGATGTAGAACAGGCCCGCGAAGATGACGAACAAGACGATGAACAGCTTGATCCCGACCAGCACCAGGTTCACCCGCATCGACTCCTTGATCCCGACCGTGATCAGGAGGGTCAGCACGGCGATCAGCAAGATCGCGAGCAGGTCGACCCCGCCGCCGGGACCGATGGCACTGGGCCAGTTGATGCCGAGTGCGTTCATGAACACCACCGCGTACTGGCTCCAGCCCTGGGCGACCACGCTCGCACCGAGCAGCAGTTCGAGCAGCAGGTCCCAGCCGATGATCCAGGCGATGATCTCGCCGAGGCTGGCGTAGGAGAACGTGTACGCCGACCCCGACACCGGCACCGTGGAGGCGAACTCCGCGTAGCACAGCGCGGCGAGGGCGCAGCAGACCGCCGAGACGACGAAGCTGATCGCGATCGACGGGCCGGCCAGGGTGGCCGCCGCGCGACCGGTCAGGGTGAAGATGCCGGCGCCGATGATGACACCGATGCCGAACACCGTCAGGTCCAGCGCCGTCAGGCTCTTCTTCAGCTGGTATTCGGGCTCGTCGGTGTCGGCAATCGACTGTTCGACACTCTTGGTCCGCAGAACTCCCCGTTTGACCTCGGGTTTCGCCGTGCTCATCGCCCCTGCGCCTCCGATCGACCGTGCTGGCGGTTGATCAGCAACATATGACGCTACGGAGGGGTTTGAACAGACCCCGGGTGTAACGGATGGGACGGGAGTTACAGCCGGCGGGCGGGGTCGAGCGGGTCGTCACCCGCGACTCGCGGCGCGTCGGACCCGTCGTGATCGCGGACCATCGTCTCCACCGCATAGCGCGCGATCTGTTGCGGGGTCAGCCCCAGCTCGGCCAGCAGCTCCGCCCGGGTGCCGTGGTCGAGGAACTGCTGGGCGATGCCGAACTCCCGCACGGGGGTGGCGATGTCGGCCAGCCGCAGCTCCTGAGCCAGCCTCGAGCCGCAGCCACCGACGATGCCGTTGTCCTCGATGGTAATCACCCGCTCGTGGGCCGACGCGAGCCGGAGCAGCGCCGGGTTCACCGGCAGCGCCCAGACCGGGTCCACCACGGTCACCCCGATCCCCTGGTCGGCCAGCCGCTGGCCGACCGCGATCCCGGTGGCGGCCAGCTGGCCCCAGGCGACCACGAGCACCCGCGGCTGCTCGGTCCGCAGCAACACATCGACCCCGTCGACGCAGTCCAGGGCGGGCAGGTCGGCCGGCACCGGCTCCTTGGAGTAGCGGATCACGCTGGGCGCGTCGTCGATCGCCACCGCGGCCAGCAGCGCCTCCCGGAGCCGGGTCGCGTCCCGCGGCGCCGCCAGGTGCAGCCCCGGGACGAGTTGCAGCAGGGACATGTCCCACATGCCGTGGTGGCTGGCGCCGTCCGGCCCGGTCACCCCGGCCCGGTCGAGCACGAACGTCACCCCGCAGCGGTGCATCGCCACGTCGAGCAGAAGCTGGTCGAACGCGCGGTTGAGGAAGGTGGAGTAGACCGCCACGACGGGGTGCAGGCCGCCCATCGCCATCCCGGCCGCGGCGGTGACGGCATGCTGCTCGGCGATGCCGACGTCGAAGCAGCGATCGGGGAACGCGGCCGCGAACGCGTGCAAACCGGTCGGATAGGTCATCGCCGCGGTGATCGCCACGACCTTCCGGTTCAGCCGGCCGAGCTGGACCATCTCGTCGGCGAAGACGTCGGTCCAGGTCGGCGCGGAGGTGCTCGCCAGGGACTCGCCGGTCCGGGCGTCGATCTTGCCGACGGCGTGGAACCGGTCCTCCTCGTGGTCCTCCGCGGCCTTGAAGCCGTTGCCCTTGCGGGTCAGGCAGTGCACCAGCACGGGGCCGCCGAACGACTTGGCCTGGACCAGCGCCCGCTCGACCGCCAGCACGTCGTGGCCGTCGATCGGACCGACGTACTTCAGGCCGAGGTCGGCGAACATGCCCTGCGGCGCGAGCATGTCCTTCAGGCCGCTCTTGATGCCGTGCAGCAGGTCGTACGCGGCGGTGCCGATCAGCGGCGCCCGGCTGACGTTGCGCTTGACGACGTCGAGCACCTGCTCGTAGCGCGGGTTGGTGCGCAGCCCGGACAGCTGCCGGGCCAGCCCGCCGACGGTCGGGGTGTAGGACCGCCCGTTGTCGTTGACCAGCACCACCAGCGGCAGGTCGTCGTCGGCGGCGATGTTGTTCAGCGCCTCCCAGGCCATCCCGCCGGTCAGGGAGCCGTCGCCGACCACGGCGAGCACGGTGGCATCCCGCCGCTGCTGCCGGACAGCCTGAGCCAGGCCGTACGCGTAGGACAAGGCGGTCGACGCGTGCGAGTTCTCCACCCAGTCGTGCTCGGACTCCGCCCGGCTCGGGTAGCCGGACAGCCCGTGCCGCTGGCGCAGGGTGGGAAAGAGGTCGCGGCGCCCCGTGACGATCTTGTGGACATAGCTCTGGTGCCCGGTGTCGAACACGATCGGCTCGCGGGGCGAGTCGAAGGCACGATGGGCCGCCAGCGTCAGCTCGACCACGCCCAGATTCGGGCCGAGGTGGCCACCGGTCTGCGACACCTGCTCGATCAGGAAGGTCCGGATCTCCGCGGACAGCTGGGTCAGCTGCTCACCGTCGAGGCCGCGGAGGTCGGCCGGGTCGTCGATCGACTCCAGCAGCCGGGGTGGAGCAGGGCGCATGGGCCCGAGTTTACGTGCCGGTCACCCCGCCATGCTGTGAGCGCGCTGGGGACGGTCCGCGAGGCGGGGCGCGAAGACACGTCCGAGCAGCGCCTCCTCGACCAGCCCGACCGCCCGCCGGGTGCGGGTCAGCCGGGCCGCCTGCTCCGACCACGCCTCGACCGCCTGGCCGATCACGTAGGGCTCGACCCGCCCCTTGAGGATCGTGCGCACCTCGGCGAGCCCGCGTTCGGCGGCCTCCTGCTGCGCTCGGACGAAGATGTCGGCGAAGCGGACCAGCACCAGCGGCTGCCGGCGGAGCACCTGAAAGCCCCGCAGGTCGGGCGGGCAGCAGTCGAACAGGAACGCCGTCGCGGTCGCTTCCCAGTCCGGCGCGCCGGGCGGCCGGACCTGGTCGGGCCATCCCGGTGGTGCGTACGCTCGATTGGACATGTTCTGAGATTATCAAACAAATGTTCTATTAGCAAGTCTTTGACGACGAGTCCGACCATGAATCCGGCCTCGGCTGCGGAAGGAGTGCTCATGACCTATACGACGGCCACGCTCGACCCGTCGACCTGGGACGCGTTCGCCGATCTGGTCGAGCGCAACAACGGCGTCTACGGTGGCTGCTGGTGCATCGGCTACCACCCGGAGTGCCGGCAGCGGATCGACTATCGGCAGGCGAAGCGCGACCGGGTGCTCGCGGACGCGGCCCACGCTGCCCTCGTGCTGGACGAGACCGGATCGGCACAGGGGTGGTGCCAATACGGCGACCCCGAGGAACTATCCGCGATCAAGCACCGGCGCGAATACGACAAGGAGCCGCCGCCGCTGCCGGACTGGCGGATCACGTGCGTCTTCGTGGACAAGAGACACCGCGGGCAAGGCGTCGCGCGGACGGCGGTGGCCGCCGCGCTGGACCAGATCGCCGAGCGCGGCGGCGGGCTGGTCGAGGCGATCTCGGAGACGACCGCGGGGCGACAGGCGGTGGGCCGGTTCCTGTTCAGCGGCACGGTCGAACTGCTGGAGGACCTCGGCTTCGAGCGGATCCGCCAGGTCGGCAAGCACGCCTGGATCGTCAGTCGTCGGATCGAGCCCCGAGGAGGCCGTCCGTGACCGAGCCGGCCGTAGAACCCGTCCAGCACGACGACGTCGTCTGCCGGATCCTCCGCGGCGAGCTCGCGGCGGCGGTGGTCTGGCGGGACGAGCAGCTGCTCGCCTTCCTCGACCACCGGCCCGTGTTCAAGGGCCACGTGCTGGTCTCCCCCACCCGGCACGTGTCGAACCTGCTCGACCTCCCCGCGGAGCTGTTCGCGCCCGTGCTGGGGCTGGCGCAGCGGGTGGCGGCCGCGCTGCCGGCGGCGCTGGGCGCCCAGGGCAGCTTCGTCGCGATCAACAACGTGGTCAGCCAGTCCGTCCCCCACCTGCACGTCCATGTCGTGCCGCGGACGAAGGGCGACGGACTGCGCGGCTTCTTCTGGCCACGAACGACATACGCCGACGGCGAGATCGAGGCATACGCGCAACTGATCCGTGAGGCGTTGCGGGATCCTCGGTAGACGTTGGTCTTGTGCCGACCATCGGCGTGTGTCACATTTCTTCTCGTAGGGAAATTCCTCACCCGAGGAATCCCGTCCGAGGATGTGGACGACCATGCAGGTGCGGCGCGGACCGTCCGCTCGGGCAGCGGGAACCGCCGCCGGGCAGCGGCAGCTGAACGGACGACAGACGTCGGGTCGCGGCTACCGGAACCTCAGCGAGGTCGAGTTCGGCATGGCGCGTACCAACCGGGTCGACATCCCGATGCGCGACGGCACCCGACTCCGGGCGGACGTCTTCCTGCCGACGACAGGGTCGCCGCAGACCGCGGTCAGCCCGGACGGCGGGGTTCGCCTCGACCCCACCGTGCGGGTCGCGCCCGCCCTGGTGTCGTTCTCCTGCTACGCCCGCCAGGTCCAAGATCTCGGCGCCCCGTTCGGCTTTCTCGAAGCCGGGGCCAGCGACTACTTCGTGCCGCGCGGCTACGCGCACGTGATCGTCAACTCCCGAGGAACCGGCGGCTCGGAGGGCACCTTCGGCCTGATGGACACCGTCGAGGTCGCCGACACCGCCGACGTGGTCGAGTGGGTCGCGGCACAGCCCTGGTGCGACGGAAACGTCGGGGGAATGGGCATCAGCTACTTCGCAGTCGCCCAACTGGCGGCGGCCGTTCAGCGACCGCCACACCTGAAGGCCATCTTCCCCTTCGCCACCCTGGACGACCTGTACGACGCGGTCTGGCACCGCGGTGTCCTCAACTCCGGCTTCTTCTCCGCGTGGCTGTCGGCCATCGGCATCATGGCCGGCGTCTCGGACGAGTTCTGGCAGTCCGCCGGGCTCGACCTGATCCGCCGCGCGCTGAACACCTCGGGGGTGCACGCACGCATGGAGCACGTGAACGGTCAGGTCGCCGTGTCGGCGATGAAGACGCTGCTGCGCAGCCACTATGCGGAGGAACCCTTCGGTCGTCTCTGGCAAGAGGCCGCGGTCGAGCACCCGACCCACGACGACTGGTGGGACGAGCGCAACCTCCGGCCGCGACTCGGCAACATCGACATCCCCGTGTATCTGGGCTGCCAGTGGGACAACGTCCCCATGCACCTGCCCAGCAGCTTTCCGGTCTGGGAGGCGCTGGCCCACAATCCGAACGTACGGCTGACCTTGATCGACAAGGACGCCCTGATCTGGCCGTGGGAGACGATGCACGAGGAGGCCCTGGCCTGGAACGACCAGTGGTTGAAGGGTCGCGACACCGGCATCATGGACGGACCGCCGATCCGCTACGTGATTCCCGGCACGGACCACTGGCGCACCGCCGACCGCTGGCCGCCGCCGGAGAGCCGGCACGTGGCGTACAGCCTCCGGACGGACGGGACGCTGGCCCCCGACGAGGATGTCGACGGCGTGGGCAAACGCAGCTACCTCCACCTCGCGAGAGAATCCGGTCGACCACGAAACGCCAATCCACCCGGGCTTCCGGATCACCTCAGCTGGCAGACGGAACCGGCGAGGCAACCGTTGGACGTCGTGGGCGACATCGAGCTCGAGCTGGACGCCACGATAACGGCTCTCGACACTGACTGGATCGTGCTGCTCGACGACCTTGCACCCGAGGGCAGGGCGGTCAACGTGACGGCCGGCTGGCTTCGGGCTCAACTCCGTACCGTCGACGAGGAGTCGAGCCGGATCGGTCGGCCGGTCCTCCCCTGTCGCGAACCACTCACCGTGCCGGTGGGCCGGCGCGTGCGGTATCGCATTCCCCTGACCCCGAACGCCTGCCGGCTCCGTGTCGGGCATCGTTTGCGGCTCATGATCACCAGCGGGGACGAGCGGCAACCAGCAGCTAGGGTGTTGGGCTTCACGCACAGCTCTGTCGGCCAGTCCAGCCTGAACACCGTCTACGCCACGTCCCGACTCCTGCTGCCGGTGCTGCCCGCGGAGGGTCGGATCGGGCAGACTCAGCGGGAGCCGGCGTCGTCGGAAGGAAGCACGTGCGGCAACCACGAAGAGGGCCCAGCGACGACCGCGGCGTCGTGATGGAACGGATCCTCGACGTCGCACGCCAGTCGTTCGCGACGCACGGAGCAGCCGGGACGACGCTGCGCGGCGTCGCCAAGGCGGCCGAGGTCGATCCGCGGCTGGTCGCGTACTACTTCGACAACAAGGAGACCCTGCTCGACGCCTGCCTCGTGCCACCCGCCGACTATCTCGAGCAGGTCGAGGCGGTCACCCACCAGCCGCTGCGCGGCCGCGGCAAGGCGATGGTTGCCAACATGGTCCACTTCTGGGAACAGCCCGACACGGGCACGGTGCTCCGGGCGATTCTGCTCACTGCGGTCCACGAACCGGTCGCCATGGCTCGGCTGCAGGGGATCTATCGCACCAACATGGTCGGCGCGGTTGCCGATGCGCTGGATGACGATCAACGACAGCTCCGCGCCAATCTCGCCGCAAGTCAGATCATCGGAATCTGCATGACTCGCTACATCTACCAGCTCGAACCGGTCGCCTCGCTTCCCGGCGGCGACGTGGTGGAACTGGTCGGGCCCACCGTGCAGCGCTTCCTGACCGGTCGACTGCCGATCAACGCGATGGATCGAGTGCCCGACGAGCCCAGTAACCCAGGTGAGCCTCGTGCAGCCAGAAGTCGACCCACGCACGGTCGGGCTGCGGTGGCACGGCCCGTGACTCGCTGAGGGCGACGAGCCGGCTCTCGGCATCGCGGATCTCCTCCACGACCTCGCCCAGCGGAACCTCTCCCCGCCGGATCGAGCGGAGACGTTCACGCTGCGGCTCGGGCACCGGCAGGGTGATCCGTCCGGTGGTCAGCAGTTCGACGCCCTGATAGCCCAGGCGGAGCGCGTGCATGGCGAACTTCGTGTCGTAGCCGTGCCGCGCCACCAGTTCGGGCCGGTTGGTGTGCGTGCCGCTCAGCCCGAGCATGGCTTTCTGCTGCGCGCGCAGATAGCCCAGGAACCGCATCCCCGCGAGCCGGGAGACGAAGCGATGGCCGTTGGTGACCAGCTCGGCGCCGACCGGATCCCGGAACACGACCTCCTCCTCCGGCACGAACAGGACCAGCAGCACCGTCGGGTTCCCGTCCAGCGCGAGTCGCGCCCACTTGCGCGCGGTGTAGACGATCACGTCGAGATCGCCGGCACCCGAGCGGTTGGCCAGCCCGCCGGAACGGTCCCACGCGGTGTGCCGCTCGTACTGCTCGAACGGGATCATCCGATCCCGGTTCACTCCCGAGGGCACCCGGGCGAGCCCGGTGACGAAGGCCGCCGGTTCCAGGCAGACACCCATCTCGTCGCGATCGTCCTGGCCGTCGATCGCCGTGCCGTGCACGCCCGAGCCGACCTGGACCCGAAGGACAAGCCCTCGCTCGGCGAGCGCGCGGGCCTCCTCCGAGGCATGCGGATGGTCGAACCCGGCGGGCAGCGCGCGCGGGCCCTCGACGATCGCGGCAGTCATGCCGGTCACCCTGCGCGCTGTCGGTTCGCGTCGCAAGTGGGTATTGGACCCTTGACACTTTCTCAGTGCCGTCTTAGGAAGTCCGAGGGGCGCGATCACGCGCCGTCGAGCTGTCGAGGAGGACAGATGCAGCATGCCCGTCGCCGGTTGCTCCGGCGAAGTGCGCTCGTGTCGACCGTCGCGCTGACGGTCGGACTGAGCCTGGGTGCCACCGGGGCCGGCGCACAGCCCGGCACCGGTGCCGGCCCGGCCGCCGTCACCGCACAGTCGACGTCCGCGCCCAAGCTGAGCTCCCCCGACCCGGGGGTGATGGCCAACCTGTTCGAGTGGAACTGGACGTCGGTCGCCAAGGAGTGCACCGACGTGCTCGGCCCGGCCGGCTACGGCGGGGTCCAGGTCGCTCCGCCGCAGGACTCGGTCAAGCGCACCAAGCTGGGCGACGGGAGCGACACGATCCTGCACCCGTGGTGGGAGGTCTACCAGCCGGTCGACTACCGGCTGACCAGCCGGATGGGCTCCGAGGCCGAGTTCAAGTCGATGGTCAAGACCTGCCGGCAGGCCGGTGTCAAGGTCTACGTCGACGCGGTGATCAACCATATGACCGGCCAGGGCGACACCTCCTACGGTGGTCGCACCTTCGAGCGCTACGCGTACAGCGATCTGGGCGTGAATCACAACGCCAGCTACGCCAACAGCGACTTCCACAAGTACTCCGGTGACTGCCCGTCGGCCAGCGGCGGGATCGAGGACTTCAACAACCTGGCCCAGGTCCGCTACTGCGAGCTGGTCGGCCTGTCCGACCTGCGAACCGACACGACCAAGGTCCGCAAGACCCTGGCCGCCTATCTGAACAAGCTGCTGGGCTACGGCGTGTCCGGCTTCCGGGTGGACGCCGCCAAGCACATCGGGCAGCCCGACCTGGACGCGATCTATGCCCGGCTGCACAACACGGTCGACGGCACCCGGCCGCTGTGGGCCCTCGAGGTCTTCGGCGGTGGACCCGGGATCTTGTCCCCGCAGGCGTTCACCAGCAGCGGCACGGTGCTCGGTCTGGACGGGGTCAAGCAGATCCGGGACGCGTTCAAGAGCTATCCCGACGCCCACGTCGGCAGCATCGCGACGCTGAAAGTGTTCGGCGCCGACTCCGGGCTGACCCCCGGTGGCAAGACGCTGAGCTTCGTCCAGAACCACGACACCGAACGCAACGGTGACGCGCTCAACTACAAGGACGGTGCCCGCAACATCTTGGCCACCCAGTGGCTGCTGGCGTCCGGCTACGGCACCCCGCAGGTGTACTCGGCGTTCACCTTCAGCACCAACGACGACTCCCCGCCGGCCACGGCCGACGGCATGGTCACCAACACCGACTGCAGCGGCGGCGCGTGGACCTGCATCGACCGCAACGCGGGGATCCTCGGCATGGTGGGCTGGCACAACTACGTCGGCAAGGCACAGCGCCAGAACTGGTGGGACGACGGCGCGAACGTGATCGCCTTCGGCCGCGGCGCCAAGGGCTGGGTGGCGTTCAACAACGGTCCGGAGCCGAAGAAGATCACCGTCCAGACCGGCTTGTCGGCGGGGACGTACTGCGATGTCGTCCACGGCAAGAAGTCTGGCGGCAGCTGCACCGGCCCGACGATCACGGTCCGCGGCAACGGCAAGGCGACGGTGACCGTCGGCGCGACCGACGCCGTGGCGATCCAGGCCAACCGGCGGGTCTGATCACCAACAGGACGTGCCCTGAGCCTGTCGAAGGGCGCACTCAACCGGTCGCCAGCTCGAGCTTCGCGTAGAGGTCCTCGAGCATGAGCCGGACGTCCAGGCCGGAATAGACCCGCACCGGGTGGCCGTCCGGGTTCGACTCGTACGCCCCGTTCTCGCCGATGCGAGGGCGGGGCACGAGGTCGTACGCGCTGGAGGCCGGGTCGGCCTCGAACCCGGTCTGCAGCGCGGTCAGCAGGACCAGCGGGCTGTCGCCGAGGACGTAGGTCTCGCCCATGTTCAGCCCGTGCGACGCGACGGTCTCGTGGATGTCCACCAGGGTCTGGAACAGGTGAGCGCCGATCGCCCCGCGTGGTTTCACCCGCAGGATGAGGTCGCTCATCGATGCGACGCACTCGCGGTAGGCGTTGCGCGGCACCTGCCACAGCGGGATCGGTGAGTCGAAGACCACCTGACCGGCGATCAGGTCGATGTTCAGGTTGTATTCGACCGGCATCGCGTTCGGCGGGGCGGCCGCGCCCAGCGAGGCGTGCTCCGGACCGCCGATCCAGACCGCGGTGAGCCTGTCCGCGATCGCCGGTTCGATCAGGTACGCACTGGCCAGCTCGGTCAGCCCTGCGCCCAGCACCACATACAGCGGGAGGTCGGTGTCCGTTCGCATCGCCTCCGCGACGATCGCCTCGGCGGCCGCCGACCGCCGCGGCTCGGTCGGCTCCTCCAGCGGCAGCTCGCTGCCCGCGATCACTCCGACGTCCGCGCGTTCCACCAGCTCCAACACGCGGCGGGCGGCGGCGGCACCGTTCCCGGCGCTGCATCCGCTGGCGTCGAACGGGTCGTCCACCGCCAGGTGCGAACCGATCACCACCCGCAGGTCGACCGACGTCGACAGGGCATGATGCGCCAGCTGGTAGAGCCCGTCCGGGTCGCCCGCGTAGTCGTTGTCGCTGATCACCCGGAAGCGCGCACCTACTGGCGGCCGGAACGCTTCGCTCATCGCAGCGCCAGCCGCCGGGCGGACTCGGCGATGCCCTCCGGAGACATCCCGTAGCGATCCAGCAGGAAGCCGGCGGACCCGGTCGGCGCGAACTCGGGAACGCCGAGGATCCTCACCCGGGTGGGCTGGTGCTGGACAACCGTCTCGGCGACGGCACCGCCCAGTCCCCCGGCGGTCGTCGCCTCCTCGGCGGTGACGATACCCCGCGTCTCCCGGGCCGCCGCCACCACGGTGTCCACGTCCAGCGGCTTGACCGTCGGCATCGAGACGACCCGGGCCGAGATCCCCTCGGCGGCCAGCTGCTCGGCCGCGACGAGCGCGCGCCACAGCACCGTGCCGTTGCTGATGATCGTCACGTCGTCGCCGTCACGCAGTGTCACGGCGCGACCCGGCACGAAGCGGTAGTCGTCCGCGTTGACGGCCGGCACCGCCATCCGGCTGACCCGGATGAAGACCGGGCCGGTGGTCTCGGCTGCCCAGCGCAGCGCAGCCGCGGTCTCGATCGGGTCCGCGGGGACCACGATGGTGATCTTGTCGATCGCTCGCAGCCAGGCGATGTCCTCGATCGAGTGGTGGGTCGGACCCAGCTCCCCGTAGGCCATTCCAGGACTCATCCCGCACAGCTTCACGTTGTGGTTGCTGTAGGCGACGTCTGCCTTGATCTGCTCCAGTGCCCGGCCGGTGAGGAAGCAGGACGCCGCGGAGACGAACGGGATCCGGCCACCGGCGGCCAGCCCGGCCGCGACCCCGACCATGTCCTGCTCGGCGATCCCGACGTTGATCAACCGGTCCGGGAACGCCTTCTTGAACGCGTCCAGCTTCGACGACCCGACCGAGTCGTTCACCACGCCGACGATCCGGTGGTCGGCCTTGGCCAGCTCTGCCAGCGTCGTGACGTACGCGTCGCGGCAGTCGAACCGCGGGCGGTCCGCCACCGACGAGGCCCGTTCGGCGAGTGTGTCAGGCATCGGATCCTTCTTCCTGCGGCTGGTCGAGGGACAGTTCCTCGAGAGCGAGCGTCAGCTGATCGGCGTTGGGGACCTTGTGGTGCCAGGCCACGTTGTTGCTCATGAACGAGATCGGATGGCCCTTGTGGGTATGGGCGATCACGAAGGTCGGCTTGCCCGGCCGGAACGGCACGGCCGACAAGACGTCGAGCAGCTCGCCGTGGTCGTGGCCGTTCACCTCCACCACCGCGAAGCCGAACGCTGCCGCCTTCTGATCGAGCGGGTCGAGGTCGTTCGTCTCGCGGGTGGTGGCACCCTGCTGCAGCCGGTTGCGGTCGACGATCACGGTCAGTGAGTCCAGCTCGTGCTGGGAGGCGGCCATCATGGCCTCCCAGTTGCTGCCCTCCTGCAGCTCGCCGTCGCCGACCAGGACGTACGTCCGCCGCCGGGAGACGTCCAGCTTCGCCGACAGCGCGTGGCCGACGGCGATCGGCAGTCCATGGCCGAGCGGGCCGGTGTTGGCCTCGACGCCGGGCACATAGTTCCGGTTCGGGTGTCCGTTCAGCTTCGACAGCGGCTTCAGGAAGGTCGCCAGTTGCTCCACCGGGAGGAACCCGAACGCGGCGAGCGTGGTGTAGAGCGCGCCGGCGACGTGGCCCTTGGACAGAAAGAACCGGTCGCGCTCGGGGTCGTCGACGGTCTCCGGGGTGACGTTCAGCACCGCGCCGTAGAGCGTGGCCAGCACGTCGATGGCGGAGAAGTCACCGCCGATGTGGCCGGCTCCGGCGTGGTGGACCAGCTTCAGGTCCTGGATCCGGATCTGCCGGGCCGCCTCGGCGACGTGAGCGACCAACTCGTCCCGGGTGGCGTACGGCGATAGCCGGCCCAGCACCGGCATCGTGGTGTGCTGTATCGATGTGGGGGGACGACCCCCCACGCCCCCCGCTGGCCGGTCCTCGCTAGCGCTCGTCGCGCCCGTCAGCGCGGTCATCAATTGTCCTCGTCGATCATCGAGCTGAGCAGCACCTTCTGCACCAGCTTCTGTGCGGCCAGCGCATCGTGCTTGGCCTGGGCGGCGGCCAGCGCGTCGTCGTCCAGCGCGTCCAACGCGCGGTGGATCGCCTTCAGGAACGTGATGGCCTGCTTGGCCGCCTGCACCGAGTCCTCCCGAAACGGGAACTGGTCCAGCTGCCAGACACCGTCCCAGTTGTTCTTGCGCAGGGTGTGGAAGAACTCGAAGGTCTCCACCAGATGCACCGAGCCGACGACCATGTCGTCGTCCCAGCCGCGGAAGTTGTCGTTGACGTCGATCGCGAACAGCTTGCCGTGGTCGATGCACAGCTGCGCCGCGTCCGCGGGGGTCTCCAGGCCGTACAGCGAGTGCCCGAAGTCGAGCAGGATGCCGAGGTTGTCGCAACCGACCTTCTGGATCGCCAGTAGGGTCCGGGCCGCGTTCGGGAAGATGATCTTGTTGCGGGGCTCCCGTGGCTTGTACTCGATCACGAACTTGATCTCCGGGTGCGCGCTGCACAGCTCGCGCAGCCCGCCGGTGGCGAGCTCCCACGCGTTGTGGTAGTTCACCTGGAACGGATAGTCCCAGCCGTCCTGGCCGAACCAGAGCTTCACGTAGTCGCAGCCGAGCTCCTTGGCGAGCTCGGTCGCCTCGTTCAGCAGCTTCAGCGCCTGCGCCCGGACACCTGGGTCGGGGTTCGTGATCGAGCCCTTGATGTAGTCCTTGTTGTAGATCTCGGGGGTGATCGCGACCGCCCGGAGGTTGTTCCGGGCCAGCGCCGCCTTGACGTCGTCCAGGGTGCCGTCGAAGCCGGCGAACGGCCAGTTCAGGTCGACCACCGACAGGTCGCCGACGGCGCCGGCCTTGTCGATCTGCTCGATCAGGCCGACCGGCTCCCCGTAGCCCTCGGTCGCATAGCGGTCCAGATAGGTGGCGAAGTGCCAGATGCCTGCGCCGAAGACTGGCAGGTCACTCATGGTGTTGCTCTCCGTTCTTGGTATGTGTAGCGAATCAGCCCTTGGTGGCGCCGGCGGTCAGGCCGCCGACGATCCAGCGCTGCAGGAAGATGTATGCAATGAGGATCGGTACGACCGCGATGAAGATGCCGGCGGCCAGGCCGGTGTTGTTGTTGGCGAATTGTCCGGTGAAGTTCAGTAGCCCGACCGGGATGGTCTTGTGGGCATCGGAGTTCAGCAGGATCAGAGCGAACAGGAACTCGTTCCAGGTCGCCACCGCGTCCAGGATGAAGACGGTGACCAACGCCGGGGTGGACAGCGGGATGACCAGGGTGAAGAAGATCCGCCACGGTCCGGCGCCGTCGATCTTGGCGGCCTCGATGATCTCGTCCGGCAGCTGCCGGAAGAAGGACTGGAGGACGAGCACCTCGAACGGGATGCCGAAGGCGAGATACGGGCCGACCAGCCCGATCAGGCTGTCGGTCGCGCCGATGCTGCGCATCATCACGAACACCGGCACGATCGTGATGTAGATCGGGATGGTGAGCCCGAGGAACACCGTATACATGATCGCGGTGCCGAACCGGATCCGCAGCTTCGCCAGGGCGAAGGCCAGCATGGCCGAGATCAGCACGCCGACCGGCACCTTCATGATCAGCAGCAGCGCGCTGTTGCGGTACGTGGTGGCGAAGTTGCCGATGCCCCACGCCTGCACGAAGTTCTGCAGCGTCCAGGTCTGCGGCCACGACAGCGGGCCGTTGGCGACGAAGTCCGACAGCGGCCGCAGTGCGGTGACGACGAGCAGCACCAGCGGGGAGATCCAGAAGACCGCCACGACGGCGAGCACCAAGGTCAGCACGACGCCGCCCTTGCGCTTCGGCTTGTTGGCCAGCGCGTCGTCGGTCGCCACGACGGCATCGGGCAACGCTGCGGCGGGGGCCACCTCGGCCGCACTACTCATGACTGGGCCTCCTTGGTCTGCGAGCGGACGTAGGGGATGCTGACGGCGATGGCGATCACGGTGATCACGACGGCGATCGCGGTGCCGTAGCCGGCCTGGTAGTACTGGAACACGTTGAAGTACATCCAGGTGCCCATCACCTGGGTAGCGGTGCCCGGCCCGCCGTAGGTCATGGCGTAGATCAGGTCGAACACCTTGAACGAGTCGATCAGTGACAACGCGATGACGATGTAGTGCGCCGGCTTCAGGCTCGGCATGGTGATGAACCAGAACTGCTGCCACTTGGTAGCGCCGTCGACGGTCGCCGCCTCGTACATGTCGGTGTTGATCCCCTGCAGCGCGGCTAGATAGAGCAGCATCGGAAACCCGACGCGGAGCCAGATCGCCGGCACCATCACCGCGGCCAGCGCGGTCGAGTTCTGGCCCAGCCAGGGCTGGGCCAAGGCGCCCAGGCCGATCGCGCGGAGGAACTCGTTGATCGCGCCGTACTGGGGGTTGTAGAGCCAGCCCCAGATGGAGGCGACCGCCACCAGCGGCATCACCGCCGGGGTGTAGAAGATCAGCCGCAGCACCGGCTTGCCGCGGACCTTGCCGTTCAGCAGGATCGCCAGCAGCAACCCGATGATCACCGGCACCGTGATGGTGACGATCGTCCAGATGGCGTTGTTGATCAGCGCCTGGATGACGACCGGGTCCTTCGGCATCTTCGCGTAGTTGTCCAGCCCGACGAAGTCGTAGGTGGCGCTGAGCCCGTCCCAGTCGGTGAAGCTGAACCACAGCGACTGCAGTGCCGGGTAGACGAGGAAGACGACGTAGACGACCAGGGCCGGCAGGGCGAACGCCCAAGCGACCAGACCACCACCCTTCGGTTTCCTGCGGCGCGGGCGCGCCGTGTCCCGGGCGCTCGCCGGGAGAGTTGCCGTCGTCATCGCAGGCGTCAGTTCTTCGCCCAGGCCGAGATGGCCTGCTGCATCTGCTTGGCGGCCTCAGCCGGGGTGACCGAGCCCTGCAGCACGTTGCTCTGGATCGCGAAGTACTGGTCGGCCTGCTGCTTGGGGAACGCCTGGTCCTGGATGGTGTAGAACGGCTGCTTGCCCGGACCCTGCGTCCATTCGTACGACAGCGGCAGCGTCGCCTTCTCGGGCTCGGCACCGATCACCGCCGACTGGCCGTACTTCATCGCTTTCTGGCTGTCCGGGGTGACCAGGAAGTCGATCAGGGCGGCGGCCATGTCCGGGTTGCCGGACTTGGCGTTCATCATGTAGCCCTCGACGAAGCCGGAGTGCCGGACCGTGCTCTGGTCGGTCGGGAACGCGAAGACGCCGAAGTCGGACGACTTCTTGTTGGCGGCGTGAATAGCGCCGGTCTCGGTCCACTGGCCGGTGATGGTGTAGGCAGACTTGCCCTGGACGTACCACGGTTCGACGTCGGACGGGTCCAGCCCGAGCGCGCCGTCGGGGATCCACTTCTTGTCCTGCCACTTCTTGAAGTTGGTGAACGCGGTCACCACCTCGGGACGATCCCAGGTCTCCGCTCCGGTCAGCAGCTTGTCGTGCAGATCCGGCCCGGTACTGGTTTCCAGCAGGTACTCGAACAGGCGCATCATGTGCCAGCCGTACTTGCCGGCGGTGGCCAGCGGGGTGACGCCGGCGGCGAGCAGCTTGTCGTTCATCTCCTCCAGCTCGGCATAGCTGGAGGGCGGAGCGGAGATGCCGGCCTTGGCGAAGATCGCCTTGTTGTACCAGCCACCGATGCCGGCCGCCAGGAACGGGACGCCGCCCTTCACACCGTCGAACGTCATCCCGTTGATGGCCTGAGGGTTGATCTTGGAGTCCCAGCCGTACTTCTGGTAGTACGACGTGAGGTCCGCCGCCTGCTTCGCCTTGACGAACGGGTGGCCGAGCTCGCCGCCCCAGATCCGCCAGATGTCCGGGCCGCTGCCGCCCAACAACTCGGTCTTCAGCTTGTCCGGATAGACGGCGGCACCCGAGCCCGGCAGCGAGTCGACCGTCGTGGTCGTGCCGTTCTTCTCGTCGAACGCCTTGGTCAGGTTCTTCAGCAGCGGCAGCGTCGTGTTGTCCTCGTAGGTGAAGACGCGCAGCGTCTTCGACCCGGTCCCGCTGCCGGACGCGCCACCTCCGGCGCTACCGCCGGGTGCCGCGCCGGTACAGGCGGTCAGGCCGGCACCGACCGCGGCCGCCGCGGTCAGGCCGAGGAAGCCTCGGCGGGTGAAGCGCTGTGCGGTCATTCCAGTCTCCTTTGTCTGAAGGAATTGCTGTGTGGTGAGACATGTGCCCTGAGCTCGTCGAAGGGCACCGTGCGGGTCAGGCCTGGTCTCGGCCGAACTTGCGGATCTTGGCGAACATGTCCTCGAGCAGGTAGCGGACGTCGACGGTCTCGAACACCTTGAGCGGGTGGCCGGAACCCGGCAGGTAGCCGCCCTCTCGA
Organism: Microlunatus ginsengisoli; assembly: GCF_039537205.1. Taxonomy (NCBI): domain Bacteria; kingdom Bacillati; phylum Actinomycetota; class Actinomycetes; order Propionibacteriales; family Propionibacteriaceae; genus Microlunatus; species Microlunatus ginsengisoli. The sequence continues at coordinate 176,230 of NZ_BAABAB010000007.1, forward strand.
CCGAAGCGCGGCGCCGGGATCGTCCGGGACACGCCGCCGCGCGGGTTGAGGATGAGCGAGATCGCCGGCGAGTCGCCGAGCGATCGGTGCTCGATCGGCTCGCCGTTGTGTTCGGCGTTCCACTCGACGAGCTGGGTGATCAGGTAGTCGGCCAGCTTGCTGGTGCCGCCGATCTTCTCCTCCAGCTCGGCGTAGCCGACCGAGACCATCGAGTAGATGCTGGCCGGCACCTGCCAGACCGCGATGCCGGAGTCGAACACGACGTTCGCGGCCGGGATGTCGTTGCGCAGGTTGAACTCGACGGCCGGGTAGGACCAGTCGACGCCATAGCCCATGCCGCCGATCCAGACGACGACGACCGGACGGTCGACGATCTCGGGATCGAGCAGGATCGCGCTCGCCATGTCGGTGAGCGGGCCCAGGAAGGCGACGAACAGCGGGTCGCCCGCACTCGCCAGCTTGCTCTCGGCGATGATCAGCTCGGCGCCGGCCGACGGGGCCGGCGTTGCCTCGTCGGGGATCGCGGCCTCGGCCCCGTCGGCCACCGTCACCCGGCCGTCGAGGTCCATCAGCTCCAGCAACAGGTCCACCTCGGCGCGCGACTCCGCCATGCTCCGATCACTGCGCTCGGTGCCGAAGTGCGCCGGGATCAGTCCCCGCACGTCCAGGGTCGGCGAGAGCAGCGCATGAACGATCGCGTACTGGTCGTCGGCCTCGTTCTTGGCGTCGGTGTCGATGATCACCCGCCGGCGGGAGGGATGGCTCACGAATTCTCCTTCGCATCCGAGTCGGACTTGCATAGCCATTCACTGGCGCATAACGTATCACACACAGGTGGGCCGTCAAGCCGGGCAGATCACGACTGGCAGATGATGAGATCCCGCGGAGCAGCGAGAAGGAGTCCGGTGCAGACCACACGCGCAGTCCTGGCCATCGACCAGGGAACGACGAACTCCAAGGCCGTGCTGGTGAGCGCGGACGGCTCGGTGCTGGGCGTCGGTTCCGCCGGGGTTCGCGTCGATAACCCGGCTCCGGGGTGGGTGCAGCAGGACGCCGAGCAGATCTGGGCCAGCGTCCTTGCCGCGGTGGCCGATGCCGGGACGGCGGCCGGTGGATCGGTCGCGGCCGTGGCGTTGTCCACCCAGCGCGAGTCCGTGCTGGCCTGGCGGCGCAGCAGCGGCGATCCGATCGGTCCGCTGCTGGGCTGGCAGGACCGGCGGACCGCCGACTGGTGCACCGAGGTGCTCGGCGCCGAACCCGACGCGGAACGGGTGGTCGCGGCCGGCACCGGCCTGCGCATCGACCCGATGTTCTCCGCCCCGAAGCTGCGCTGGTTGCTCGATCACCGGCCGGCGGACGTTCCGCTGGACGACGTCTGCGTCGGCACCGTGGACGCCTGGCTGATCTGGCGGCTGACCGGCGGCCACGTGCACGCCACGGATGCCGGCAATGCCTCACGCACCTTGCTCTACGACGTCGGCGCGCTCGCCTGGTCGGGCGAGCTGTGCCGGATCTTCGGCGTGCCGGGCAGCGTGCTGCCGCGTGCATGTCGCTCCGACGCCGGTTTCGGGACCACCCTCGGCGTTCCCGGCGTGGCCGACGGCACGCCGGTGGCAGCGGTGCTGGCCGACTCCCATGCGGCGTTACTGGGCCAGGGTGGCGAGTCTCCCGGCCTGGTCAAGGCGACCTACGGCACGGGTACGTCGGTGATGACCCCGGTGGCCGGCTACCGGCCGGCAAGAACCGACGTCCCGCTGACGCTCGCCTGGCTCACCGACGCCCCGTGCTACGCCCTCGAGGGCAACATCCTCTCCTCCGGTGCCGCGCTGGACTGGACCGCCAGACTGCTCGGGCAGGACTCGGTCGGCGACCTGCTGGAACTCGCGCAGAGCGTGCCGGACGCCGGCGGTGTCCAGCTGCTACCCGCGTTCACCGGCCTGGGCGCGCCGCACTGGGACCGCGCGGTCCGCGCGAGCCTGACCGGGATCACCCAGGCGACCGCGCCGGCCCACGTCGCCCGCGCCGCCGTCGACGCGGTCGCCCAGCAGATCTGCGACATCGTCGACGTGATCGCCGCCGACGGCACCCCGGTCCGGGTGCTCCGTGCCGATGGCGGGGCCACCCGGTCGAGCCTGCTGATGCAGACCCAGGCCGACCTGCTCGGGGTCACCGTCGAGGTCGCGGACGTCGCGGAGGTATCCGCGGTCGGCGCGGCGAAGCTGGCCTGGCGTTCGCTGGGCGCGGGCGCGTCGTGGCGGCAGGCGCCGCCGGCACGGACGTACACGCCGGGGATCGGCCCGGATGTCCGGGCAGAACGCCGGCAGGAATGGAGAATGAACCTCGACGCCGCCCGGCGCAGCGCCGATCGGCCCTGATCGGCACCGGGGGCGCGAGGAGGTGTCGTCGTCGATCATGGTTGCCCAGCCCACCGGATTCGGCCGCTCGACCGGCGATCCGCAGGTGCGGCTGATGACCAAGGTCGCGCACATGTACCACGAGCAGGGCATCCGGCAGACCGAGATCGCCGACGCACTGCACATCTCCCAGGCCAAGGTCTCGCGGTTGCTGAAGCGGGCCGGCGAGGTCGGCATCGTCAAGACGATCGTCGTCGTCTCCCCCGGTCTGCAGACCGAGCTGGAGACGCAGCTGGAGCAGCGGTTCGGGCTGCTCGAGGCGGTGGTCGTCGACGTGGTGGGCGAGGAGGCCGAGATCATCGCCGGACTCGGTTCGGCCGGTGCGGGCTATCTGGAGAACACCCTCACCGGTGGGGAGCGGATCGGCATCTCACCCTGGAGCCAGACCCTGCTGGCCGTGGTCGACCGGCTCCGCCCGCTGCGGACGGCCGGCGCGGAGAGCGTGATCCAGCTGCTCGGCGGCGTCGGCAACTCCTCGGTCCAGGTGCAGGCCAACCGGCTGCTGGACGAGCTGGCGACCCGGATCGGCGCCCGGCCGCGCTTCGTCCCGGCCCCCGGCCTGGTCGGCACCGCGGCCATGCGCCGGGGCCTGCTGAAAGACTCGACGATGGAGGACGTGACGAGTGAGTGGGCGTCGTTGACGATGGCCCTGGTCGGCATCGGCAGCCTCCATCCGTCGCCGCTGCTGCGGCAGAGCGGCAACGCCGTCGAGCCTGTCGACGAGTCGTCGCTGCTGTCTCTCGGCGCGGTCGGTGACGTCTGTCACCGGTTCTTCGACGCCGACGGCAATCTGGTCCGGGGCCAGCTCGACGACCGGGTGGTCGGCATCAGCCCGGCTGACTACCGCGGGATCCCGCGCCGGGTGGGACTCGCGGGTGGCGCCCGCAAGCACGCCGCGGTCCGGGCCGCACTGCGAGGTGGCTGGGTGAATGTGCTGCTCACGGACGTGGAGACCGCCCGCACGCTGCTGAGCTGAGCCGCCCACCGCATAACCCGCCGGGTTCCGGCGGTGGTGCTGGGGGTACGTCCCGCCCACCTCGCTCCGCTCCGCAGGCTCCGCTCCGCTCGGAACGCCCGACCACGCCCTGACGTACCCCCAGCACCACCGCCGCCGCGAAACGTGCCGCGAGCTCACAGGGTCGGCAGGCACCATGGACCGCATGCTCTCCCGACGGACCCTGCTCGCCGGCACCGCGGCGCTGGCGGCCGGCACGCTGTCTGCCTGCACATCGGCCGGGTCGGGCGCCGGGACGACGCCGTCGACCGGGTCCGCGACGCCGACCCCGAGCACCACCGCGGCCGTGAGCACAACCGCCCCGAGCACTGCCACCCCCAGGGCCACGAGCTCGCCTAGTCCCGCCGGCAAGCCCAGCCCCAAGGTCGCGGAGACCATCGCCGACGATCTGAACGTGCCGTGGAGCATCGTCTTCCTGGCCTCCGGCGACGCCCTGGTGTCCGAGCGGGATACGGCCCGGATCCTGCGGATCACCGCGAAGGGCAAGATCAGCACGCTCGGCGAGGTCTCCGGTGTCCAGGCCCCCTCGGGTCTGGGCGAGGGCGGGCTGTTGGGACTGGCGCTGGACCCCGACGACCAGGAGACGCTGTACGCGTACTGCACGACGAGCTCGGACAACCGGGTGGTCCGGCTCAGCCTGGCCGGCGGCACGGTCGGCCGGCCGCGCGCAGTTCTCACCGGCATCCCGACCAGCACGCACCATCACGGCGGTCGGCTGCTGTTCGCTCCCGACGGGAACCTGTTCGTCTCGACCGGCGACGCCGAGGTGCCCGCGCGGGCGCAGAACAAGAAGTCGCTGGCGGGCAAGATCCTGCGGATCCGCCGGGACGGGTCAGCGGCGTCGGGAAACCCGTTCGGGAACCGCACCTGGACGTACGGCCACCGCAACATCGAAGGTCTCGCGTTCGACGCCGACGGCCGGCTGTGGGCGACCGAGTTCGGGGACAAGAAGGCCGATGAGTTGAACCTGATCCTCAAGGGTCGCAACTACGGCTGGCCGAACGTCGAGGGTAGATCGAACGACGATCGCTACCAGAACCCAGAGGTGGTCTGGTCGCCGACCAGCACCTGCTCCCCCGCCGGGCTGGCGATCACCCGCTCGACGGCATTCGTGGGCGCGCTGCGCGGCCGGTCGCTGTTCGCGGTTCCGCTGGACGGCCCGCACGCCGGAACCCCGAAGGAGCACTTCGCCGGCGACTACGGCCGGATCCGCAGTGTCGCCGCCGCGCCCGACGGTTCGCTGTGGGTGACCACCAGCAACACCGACGGCCGCGCCACCCCGGGCCGGCACGACGACAAGATCCTGCGGGTCACCCTTTAGCTTGCCTGGCAACGGCCGTCGTGGCCCCGCTCGGGAGCTCAGCCGTTCCCGACGGGCGCAACGTCGCCAGCTTGAGGTCGAGCTGTGCACGACCGGTCCAGGTCCTCGAGCCGCCGTGCACGGCGCCGCCGGGATCGAGGGCGAGGTAGTCCACCCGGCACCCGCCGACGAATGTCGCGTACCGAGGCCGGCGCAGTGCGCTCTGCCGGGTGATCGTCTCACCGCCCGCAGACGTCACCTCGGCGTAGACGATCCAGCCGGTATCCGACCATGCCTCGCGGAGGGCTGCCCGGATGATCGGCGGGCGGTCAGCGGCCGGTGCCGTGGTCGCTGCCTGGACGAAGGTCGCGCACCCGTCGAGTGCCTCCTGGGTATTGCGCAGGACGGCCCTGACCGGCGCGATCTGGGTGAGCTTGGTCGTCCGAGCGCCGGCCAGCCGGGTGATCTCGGCATCGATCGCCGCGGTGACCGCGCCGGCCACGACGAGCTTGCGGCGTTCGGCCTGGTAGGCCGCCAGCTCCGCGGTCAGCTCGGTCAGCTCGGCCTCGGCCGGCGCAAGCAGTGTCTCGCGCAGCGCCATCGCTCGACCGCTCACCGCGTCGAGCTGGTCGGAGACTGCGACCAACCGCCCGAGAACCGTTCCGTCACCTCTGGGCACGCGTCCGAAGCCGTCGATCGCCACCTGTCGTCCGGTCAGCGCCGATGCCATCGCGGCGAGGACAGCAGTCCGGCCGACCGAGGTCTCCCGGCCCTTCACGACGTAGTTCGTCTGCAACAGCCCCGACAGGCCGGTGGCGAGCGACACCAGCGCCGGCACGGCGAGCAGCGCACCGGCTGCGGCGAGCCCGTCGGGCTGGGCGGGGGTGATCGCGTCGAGGTTGTCGGCAGCATCGCTCAGGCGCGTGGTGTGCCGGACGAGCTGTCGGTCCACCTCCGACAGCACGCCCTGGTCGGCCACCAGGTCCCGCGTGTCGGTGAGCAGTACTGCCGCTCCCGGTTCGATGGCCAGTGAGCCGACGATCGCCGTGGCGATCTCGGCGAGTACGCCGTACGCCAGCAGATCTGCCAGTACCCCGGTCTTGTCGTCGGTGGTGACCGTGCCGTCCAGCGGCTTTCCGCTGACTGCGGGCAAGGTCGCGTCGAACCGCTTGCGATCGGCCTGGGCGATGGCGCTGCGCGCCTCGGCCTTGATCTTCTCCAGCTGCAGTCGCTTCGCTTCGTCGTCCAGCGCGACCGCTGGTGCTTCGTCCGGCATCGGCAGGCCTCCCTCAGATCGATGAGATTCCGGCGTCCACCACAGCCCGGCGGGTGAGCAGTCCACGGCCGTCGGCCGGGCCCGGCCCGGAGCGGGCCGGGCCGGCGGCGATCGGCGGACCCTGTCCGGTTCGCAGACCCTCCCGGACGGTCTCCGCCGGCAGGTCGGACAGCAGGTCGGCGATCAACCCGGTCGCGTAGGCGCACGAATAGGACGTACCGAGGAAGCGCAGCGACGACCCCGGCAGGTCGGCGACCTCCTCGACCCCGCCGTACCGGTCGTCACCGCCGGGCAGATACCAGAAACACGGGTGTGGCCGGCCGGCCTCGTCGTCGGCGGACCAGTTGCTGAAGCTGGACAGCTCCGCGCGAGAGTTCACGGACCCGATCGCGACCAGCCGGCCGTACTTCGCCGGATAGAAGACCTCCGCACGGGCCGCGTTCCCGGCGGCCGCGACCACGATCGGCGGGTGGGGACGGTTCAGCAGCAGGTCGACGGCCGAGCCGAGGGTGATCTTGCGCGACTCGTTGGCGCGGCGACCGCAGGTGATGCAGTCCGGCCGGTCGAGTGAGAAGGTGAGGCTGAGGTTGACCACCTGACACAGGCCCATGCTGAGCAGGGCCGCGACGAGCTCCCACTCGGTGACCAGCCCGTGCGCGTCGGCCACCCGGAACACGTGGAAGCGCGCGCTCGGGGCCAGGTCGGCGATGATGCTGGAGACGACCGTGCCGTGCAGCACCCGGTCGTCGACGATGGTCTGCGAGGCGTCGACGAGATCGGTGTAGTGCTCGACCCGATCCACCAGCGACGGGCTGACCCCGGAGTCCACGACCGCGACGGTGACCGGCGCGGCAGCAGAGACCTCCGCCGGGCCGCAGCCGATGATGGCGCGGTACTGGTCGTGCATGGCGCTCAGGGTGATGTCGCTGAACGCCGGCGCCGGCGGCCACCCACCCAGCGCCGCGGTCGAGCAGATCCCGTTCGGCTCGACGACCGTGTCGGCGACCAGCCCTGCAGCGAGCTCTGTGCTGCCGAAGGACAGCACGGCGGCACGCTGCAGGTCGATCCGCATCCGGGAGGACAGATAGACCTCCTGACCGCGAGGAACGGAGATGCGCCACAGGTCGACCGGGCACGGGATCCTCATCTCGACGTGGACCCCCCTGCTCTCCAGCAGGCGATCCATTCGATCCAGGACCTCGACACCGTACTGTCCCGCGTGGTGGTCGAACCAGGCGCGGACGATCTCCTCGTACGGTTCGAACCGGGGCACGCTCAGCAGGATCTCGCCGTCTCGGAAATCACACATGATCGCCTCCGCCGCTCGCTGGCAGCATCATGCACCAGCCGGACGGTCAGCGGCGCAGGGCGGGGATCACCTCGTGCTCGAACAACTCGATGCCGCTGCGGTCGTATGCCGCCTCGGGGAAGTAGTGGATCGCGTATCCCAGTCCCAGGTCCTGCATCGCGCGCAGCTTCTCGACGATCTGCTCCGGCGTGCCGACGCCGAGGGCGGTGTCGTTGCGGTACTCGCCGATGAACTGGGCGGTCTTCTCCGGTCCGAGGTATGGCGCGACCCGCGCCTCGACCGCGTCGATCCGCTGCAGGACCTCGGCCTCGGTCTCGCCGATGATGGTGTTGAAGTTCGACGACCGGACGATCGCGTCGAAGTCGGTGCCGACCTCGGAGCAGTGCTGCCGGAGCAGGTCGCTCTTGCGGGTGAAGGTCTCCGGGTCGCCGCCGAAGTTGGTGTACTGCGCGTAGCGGGCCGCGATCCGCAGGGTCACCTCCTCCCCGCCCCCGGCGATCCAGAAGGGGATCGCCGGTTCTTGCAGGGGTCGCGGCCAGACCCGGGCGCCGTCCACCTGGTAGTACGTGCCGTCCAGCGTCGCCGACCCGGTGGTCCAGGCCTGGCGCATGATCTCGACGCCCTCACGCAGCCGGCCGAGCCGCTCCTTCGCCGCGGGGAAGCCGTAGCCGTACGCGCGCCACTCGTGCTCGTACCAGCCGCCACCGATGCCCATCTCGACCCGGCCGCCGGAGACGACGTCGATGGTCGCGGCCACCTTGGCCAGGTAGGCAGGATTGCGATAGCTCATGCAGGTGCACATCTGGCCGAGCCTGACCCGGGAGGTGGAGGCGGCGAACGCCGACATCAGAGTCCAGGCCTCGTGCGTGGCCTCCTCGCTCGGGACCGGCACGGTGTGGAAGTGGTCGTAGACCCAGATCGACTCCCACGGACCGGCGTCGGCAGCCTGGGCCAGATCGCGCATGACGTCCCACTGCCGCGCCGGCTCGATGTCCACCAGATCATGCCGCCAGCCCTGGGGCACGAAGATTCCGAATCGCATGATCGTCACGCTACGCGCGCCGATGCCCCGCTCGAAGACTGGGATAGCGTCGTCGGGATGGAACCGAACAGCTGGGTCGACAGCACGATCGCGGCGATGACCCTGGAGCAGAAGGTCGGTCAGCTCTTCGTCGCCTACGTGACCGGATCCTCCGCCGACCAGGTGTCCGCGGAGAACGTGGCCAGGTTCGGCGTCGGCACCCCGGCCGAGGCCGTCGCGCGGTTCCACCTGGGCGGGGTGATCTATTTCGCCTGGAGCGGGAACGTGTCCACGCCGGTGCAGATCGCGGCACTGAGCAACGGTCTGCAACGCGCGAACACCGTCGCGGGCGGCCCGGTGCCACTGAGCATCGCCACCGATCAGGAGACCGGCGCCTCGGTCCGGATCGGTCCGCCGGCGAGTGTGTTTCCCGAGGCGATCGAGCTGGCGGCCGCGGACGATCCCGAGGCCACCCGGCGGACGTACGCGATCATCGGTCGGGAACTGCGCGCCATCGGCATCACGACCGATTACGCGCCGGTCGCGGACGTGAACATCAACCCGGAGAACCCGGTGATCGGCGTGCGCTCGTTCGGTGCGGACCCGGACCTCGTCGCCCGCCACGTCGCCGCGGCCGTCCACGGACTGCAATCGGCCGCGGTGTCGGCGACCGCCAAACACTTCCCCGGGCATGGCGATACCGCCGAGGACTCCCACACCGCCCTGCCGGTGGTCGACCACGACAAGGAGCAGTGGGCGAGGGTGGACGCCCCGCCGTTCCGTGCGGCGGTCGCCGCCGGCGTCGACGCGATCATGACCGCGCACCTGTCGTTTCCCGCGCTCGACCCGTCGGGTGGTCCGGCCACGCTCAGTCGCGAGGTGATCAACGGTCTGCTCCGCGACGAGCTCGGCTACTCCGGCGTGATCGTCACCGATTCGCTCCGGATGGCGGGTGTTCGCACCCGCCACCCGGACGAGGAGATCCCGATCCGGGCGATCGAGGCCGGCGCCGACGTCCTGCTCGACCCGCCGCATCCGGATGTGCAGATCCGATCGGTGGTCGGGGCCGTGCGCGGCGGCCGGCTCACCGAGCAGCGGATCGACGAGAGCATCCGGCGGATCTTGATCATGAAATGGGAGCGTGGCGTGGTCGAGCACCCCTACGCCGACGAGGCCGCGATCGACGCGATCTTCGGCGGTCGGACACGCGGCTGATCAGTGCCCGCGGAACGCCTCGGCCAGCCACCACGACCCGCCGTCGCTGCTGATCTTGGCGTCGATCACCAGCGGCCGGTCGTGGTGGACTGCGAGCCAGACGTCCAGCTGGTCCAGGTCGTCGCGGGTCCGGACCGTCATCGCGTCGGCGCCGAAACCGCGCGCGATCGCGGCGAGGTCGCCGTCGGGGAACGTCACCGTGGACAGGTCGTCACCACCGGTGAAGTGGTGCACCTCGGCGCCGTAGGCATGATCGTTGTAGACCACCACCACCAGCGGCAGGCCCAGCCGGACGGCCGTCTCGAGGTCGGCGATCGACATCAGGAAGCCGCCGTCGCCACTGGCGACGACGGGCAGCCGGCCCGGGCTGGCCAGGGCGGCACCGATCCCAGTGGCCAGTCCCAGCCCGATCGACTGGAAGCTCTGGGTGAAGCAGAAGGCAGCCGGATCGGGAGCCGACAGGTAGGCCGCCGGATAGCCCATGAAGTTGCCGGAGTCGATCGCCAGCACCCGATCCGCCGGCAGCCGGTGCTCCAGCTCCCTGCTGAGCAGCCGGGGGTCGATGGTCTCGGCGGTGGAGAGGTCGTCGGTCTCGATCGCCGACCAGCGTCCGTCGGCGGCGATCCGCTCCGCGACCGCTTCGGTGCGGTAGGTCGAGTCGGGCTCGCGCACCGGAACCAGCTGCTGCACGGCGCGCGCGGTCTCGCCGACGTCTCCGTGCACGCCGAGCGAGACGGGCCGGTTGGCGCCGAGCGCCGGTTCGTCGTCGTCCACCTGGACCACGACCGTCCCGTCGCCGATGAGTCTGCCGTGCCGGGTGGTCCACATCGTCAAGCTGCATCCCCAGGCGACCACCAGGTCCGCGGCGCCGATGAGCTCGGCGGCCAGGGGCGTCGCGAACCCGCCGGAGATCCCGAGATCGAACCGGTCGCCGGCGAACGCGCCCTTGGCGACCGCGGAGGTGGCGAGCAGTGCCCCGCTCTGCACGGCGAGGTCACGGAGGGCCTTGCGGTGCGCCACCGCGCCGCGGCCGGCGATGAAGACCGGTCGGCGCGCGGTGGTCAGCAGGTCGGCGAGCTGGCGGGTGGCGTATCGACCCGGGCGGACGGGGACCGGCGGCGGCAACGGGTCGACCCGGGTCAGCTCGGCGTCACCGGCCTGGATGTCGAGCGGCACGCTCAGGACGACCGTCCGCCGGCTGTTGCGCGCCGTCCGCCAGGCCCGGGTGACATCGGCGACCGCACTTGCGGCGGAGTGCACCCGCTCCGGCACGGCGCCGACCGCACGGACCAGCGCGTCCTGGTCGATCCTGAAGTTGGAGCGAACCGCCGCGCCGGCCGTGTCACCGGCCAGCACGATCAACGGCGTCCGGCTCTTCGCGGCCTCGGCGATCCCGGTGATCGCGTTGGTCAGGCCCGGTCCCTGATGCACCGACGCGAGCGTCACCGTGCCACTGGTCCGCGCGTACGCGTCGGCCATCGTGGTCGCCCCGGCCTCGTGCCGGGCGGCGACGTACGGCACGCCGGCGTCGCGTAGTGCGTTGGTCATGGCCAGGTTGCCGCTGCCGACCACGCCGAAGGCATGGCCGATGCCGAGCCGCCCCAACGTACGTCCGACGAGCTCGGCGACCCTCACCGCTCGACCAGGGCGATGGCCCGCGCCGGGCTGCCGGTCCCGCCGACGATCGGCAGCGGCGCGACCACCAGCAGTGCGCCGGCCGCCGGCAGCGCGTCCAGGTTCTGCAGCTGGGTCAGACCGAACTTGCCGGCACCGAGCAGGAAGTGGTGCGCCGGGAACGCCGGCTCCATTCCCCCGGCGCTGCCGGCGTCGATGCCGACGGTCTCCACGCCGAGACCGGTGATCGCGCGCTCGTTGGCCAGCCAGCGGGCCGCGTCCACCGACGGCCCCGGCGTGTGCGGGCCGTTCTCGTCGGCGTTGAGGAACGCCGCCTCGTCGCTGGCTCGGGCGCTCCATCCGGTCCGGAGCAGCACCCAGGCGCCGTCCGGGATGGGCCCGTTGGCCGCTTCCCAGCCGAGCAGGTGATCCGGCTCGAGCAGGAAATCGGGATCGGCGGCCACCTCGTCGGCGAGGTCCAGCACGATCGCCGGCCCGATCAGCCGGGTCAGCGGGATCTCGTCCACGGTGAGACCCGCCCGGCCGGTCGCCCAGTGGGCCGGCGCGTCAAGATGGGTCCCCGTGTGCTCACCGGTGTGGATGTTGTTCCAGCGCCACATCGGGCCAGCGTCGTCGAAGTTGCTGACCTCCTCCAGGCTGAGGTGGATGGTGTTCGCGAACGGCGGCGGCAGCCTCAGCACCGGCGTCTCCGAGGACAGCGGCGCGGTCAGGTCGATCACCTGCACCGACCCGCTCGTGACCTGCCCGAGCAACTCAGCCAACACCGTCATGTTTCTCTCCCCGAGTTGTCAGGATCTCAGCACGCTAGAGGGTGCTGAGATTCTGACAACTCCGGGGGACGGTCAGCCGACGGGGGTCAGGTTGCCGGTTGCGGTACGTCGGCAGACCTCGTCCCACGGCGTGGGTTCGAGACCGAGGGTCTGCCGGGTGTGGGCCGAGTCGAGGACGTACGGACGGGTCCACATGTAGGACAGCTCCGCGATCTCACGCATCAGCGGATTCACCACGGCGAGCCCGCGCAGCGCGAGCATCGGGATGGCGTGCACCGGCACCGGATCATGCGCGCCGGCCGCCAGGACGTCGGTCAGGGCCTGGCGCTGGCTGCGCGGTTCGTTGGTCGGCGCGTGCCAGACCCGTCCCCAGCTGTCGGGCCGGTCGGCGACCGCCGCCAGGGTGCGCGCCATGTCGAGCACATCGGTCCAGCTGTGCGGCAGGTCGGGCCTGCCGATCACCCAGGCGGCCTTTCCTTGCGTCGCGGCCGGCAGGTGCCGGGTGACGTGGCCGTTGGGGCCGACCCCCGCGCCGACGTAGTCGGACCCGCGGACCTCGACCGCGCGGATCCGGCCGGCATCGTGGCGCGCCTTGGCCTCCGCCCACATCCCGGCCCGCAACCGGCCCTTGTGGTCGGTCGCCGCGTCCGGCTGGCCCTCGACCATCGGCGCGGTCGTCGGACCGTACGGGTACAGGCAGGACGCGGTCACCAGGGTCGCCCCGGTCCGCTCGGCAGCGACCAGCAGGCTGTCCGCCAGCGGCGGCCAGACCTGCTCCCAGGTCGTGTAGTCGGTCGGGTTCGCGCAGTTGAACAGGGCCGTGGCGCCCTCGGCGGCGGCGCTCAGCGCGGTCGGGTTCGAGGCGTCGGCGGCGACCGACTCGACCCCGTCGATGCGGACCGTGCCCGACCGGGTGACGAGGGTGACGGCCTCTCCCCGGGCCCGCAGCACCTCGGCGGTGTGCCGCCCGACCGGCCCGGCTCCCACGATCACGTACGTCCGGCTCATGTTTGTGCCTCCTGTTCTCAAACGAGAGCACCGCTCTCGACTTCAAGAGTGCACGAGACGTGAACCCATGTCAAGAGCGATGCTCTCGTTTTATTGCACCGGTCTCGAACAGATGTCAGACTGCCGTCATGACTCCGTCAGCAGCCCTGTCCGCCCGAGCCGTCGCCCGCCGCGAGCTGACCGGGGCGATCGTGGCGAGCGCCCGCCGCCAGCTCGCCGAGATCGGCCCGGCCGCACTGTCGGTGCGCGCCGTCGCCCGCGATCTGGGCATGGCATCGTCAGCGGTCTACCGCTACTTCCCCAGCCGCGACGACCTGCTCACCGAGCTGTTGGTGATCATCTACGGTGAGCTGGCGGACCGGCTGGAGCAGGCCGACGCCGCTGTCGATCGGAGCGACCTCGGTGAGCGCTGGTTGACGCTCGGCCGGACGCTCCGCTGCTGGGCGCTCGCGGCGCCGCACGAGTACGCCTTCCTGTACGGCTCGCCGGTTCCCGGCTACAGCGCACCCGACGCGACGGTCGCTCCGTCCGGCCGCGTCACCGCCATCCTGCTCGACATCATGGCCGAGAGCGACCGACGCAGCTCCGGCACCGGGGCGCGGTCCGAGATCTACGCGGGCATCCGCGAGGGCTCCGGGATCGATCTGTCCGACGACGCCTGCATCCGCGGGCTCCGGGCGTGGGGAGGCCTGCTCGGGGCGATCAGCCTCGAGCTCTTCGGCCACCTGCATCGAGCCGTGCTCGACTACGACGCCCATTTCGAGCTGATCGTCGCCCGGCTGGATCCGTCAGCCGGCGCCGGTCAGGACGCTCTCTCCACCGGCAGATAGATCCGCCCGCCGCCGTCGACGAACTCCGCCGACTTCTCCGCCATCCCGGCCGCGAGCCGCCGCTCGATGTCCTCGGCGGTGACCAGGCCGTGCTCGACGGCGTACGCCCGGACGTCCGCCGAGATCCGCATCGAGCAGAACTTCGGCCCGCACATCGAGCAGAAGTGCGCGGTCTTCGCCGGCTCGGCCGGCAGCGTCTCGTCGTGGAACGACCGCGCGGTGTCCGGGTCGAGCGCCAGGTTGAACTGGTCGGTCCAGCGGAACTCGAAGCGGGCCTGGCTGAGCGCGTCGTCGCGCCGCTGCGCCCGCGGGTGACCCTTGGCCAGGTCGGCGGCGTGGGCCGCGATCTTGTAGGTGATCACGCCGGTCTTCACGTCGTCCCGGTTCGGCAGGCCGAGATGCTCCTTGGGTGTGACGTAACACAGCATCGCGGTGCCCGCCTGGGCGATCATGGCCGCGCCGATCGCGGACGTGATGTGGTCGTACGCCGGCGCGATGTCGGTGGCGAGCGGGCCGAGGGTGTAGAACGGCGCCTCCTCGCACAGCTCCTCCTCGAGCCGGACATTCTCGGCGATCTTGTGCATCGGGACATGCCCGGGCCCCTCGATCATCACCTGGACGCCGAAGGACTTGGCGATCGTGGTCAGCTCGCCGAGGGTACGCAGCTCCGCGAACTGCGCCTCGTCGTTGGCGTCGGCGATGCTGCCCGGGCGCAGCCCGTCGCCGAGGGAGAACGTGATGTCGTAGCGCCGGAAGATCTCGCACAGCTCGCCGAAGTGCGTGTACAGGAAGGACTCCCGGTGGTGGGCAAGGCACCACGCCGCCATGATCGATCCGCCGCGGGAGACGATCCCGGTCACCCGGCGGGCGGTCAGCGGGACGTAGCGAAGCAGCACACCGGCGTGCACCGTCATGTAGTCCACACCCTGCTCGGCCTGCTCGACCACCGTGTCGCGGTAGATCTCCCAGGTCAGCGCGGTCGGGTCGCCCTTCACCTTCTCCAGCGCCTGGTAGATGGGCACGGTCCCGACCGGCACGGGCGAGTTGCGCAGGATCCACTCCCGGGTGGTGTGGATGTTCCGGCCGGTGGACAGGTCCATGATCGTGTCGGCGCCCCAGCGGGTCGCCCAGACCATCTTCTCCACCTCCTCCGCGATCGAGGAGGTCACCGCGGAGTTGCCGATGTTGGCGTTGATCTTGACCCCGAACGCCTTGCCGATGATCATCGGCTCCGACTCCGGGTGCCGGTGGTTGGCGGGGATGACGGCCCGTCCGGCGGCGACCTCGGACCGGACCAGCTCCACCTCGACCCCCTCCCGGGCGGCGACGTAGCGCATCTCGTCGGTGATCACGCCGGCCCGGGCCCAGGCCAGCTGCGTCGCCGCACCGTCCACCGGGTCGGGTCGCCGCCAGCGGTCGCGGGTCGGCGGCAACCCGGCGTCGAGGTCGATCGCGGCACCCGGGTCGGTATAGGGACCGGAGGTGTCGTACAGGTCGAGCGTGTCCCCGTTGGTCAGCTGCACCCGGCGCAGCGGGATCCGGAGGTGGTCGACCGTGAGGTAGTGCTTGGTGCTCCCCTCGATCGGGCCGGTGGTCACGGTTGCGGACGAGTCGTCCGCCTGCGGGCGCGCGACAGCGCCCAGGGTCGAGCTGGTCATCGTTCTCCCTACGCCGGCATTACCCGGACAGGTTCGGCGGTCGGCGACCGCCTGTCGCCATCTCAGCCCCCGGCGTGGGAGCCCCCGCGTGGATTTGGTGCGACGACCATAGCAAACGTCGAACCGCCCGGATCAGGCCCTCAGTAGTGATACCGAGCCTGCAGGATCACCAGGTCGTCGCCGTCGACCAAGTAGACGAGCCGGTGCTCATCGGTGATCCGCCGCGACCAGGACCCCCGAGCTCCGTACCTCAGCTGCTCGGGCTTGCCGATGCCCGAGAACGGCTCGCGGAGGCAGGCGTCGATCAAGGTGTTGATCCGCCTGAGGATCCTGCGGTCTGCTGCCTGCCAGTGTTGGTAGTCCTCCCAGGCGGACTCGTCCCAGACCAGGCGCACTCAGCCGTCCTCGCCCGACCGGTCGAGCTCGTGCGCCTCGGTCTCCCCTGCGGTCGCGCGCTCGTACGCATCGAGCAGCCGACGGGCATTGGCCGGCGAGCGGAACAGGTAGGCGGTCTCCTGCCATGCCGCATATTCGTCGGCCGGCATCAGCACAGCGTTACCTTTGCGCGAGACGATCTCGACGGCCTCCCGGTCGTTGTTGACGCGCTCGATGAGCGGGAACAAGGTCTTGCGAGCCTCGCTGGCGCTGATGGACATGGGTGAACCTCGCTCGCGTGAGTCGTACCTTTTTATGGTACCACTCACGCGAGCAGCGCCTCAGCGACGCCAGGTCTCCGAGCCGATCAGCTCACGAACCGCTGATCTTGCGTAGGACGTACTGCATGATCCCGCCGTTGCGGTAGTAGTCCGCCTCCCCCGGTGTGTCGATCCGGACCACGGCGTCGAATGTGACGTCCCCGGCGGTGACCTTGACCGTTTTCGGCGTCCGCCCGTCGTTGAGCTCGGTGACACCGGAGATGTCGAAGGTCTCCTCTCCGGTCAGGCCGAGGGACTCGGCGTTCTGGCCCTCCGGGTACTGCAGCGGGAGGACGCCCATCCCGATCAGGTTCGAGCGGTGGATCCGCTCGTAGCTCTCGGCGATGACGGCCTTCACGCCCAGCAGCGCGGTGCCCTTGGCCGCCCAGTCACGCGATGACCCCGAGCCGTACTCCTTGCCGGACAGCACCACCAGCGGGGTCCCGGCGGCGATGTAGTTCTCGGACGCCTCGTACACCGTGGTGACCGGACCGTCGGCCGCCGTGAAGTCGCGGGTGAAGCCGCCCTCGGTGCCGGGCGCCAACTGGTTGCGCAGCCGGATGTTCGCGAACGTGCCGCGGATCATCACCTCGTGGTTGCCGCGCCGCGAGCCGTAGGAGTTGAAGTCCTTCCGCTCGACGCCGTGATCGGACAGGTACTTGCCGGCGGGGGCGTCCGCCTTGATCGCACCGGCCGGCGAGATGTGGTCGGTGGTGATCGAGTCGCCGAGCTTGAGCAGCACGCGGGCGCCGCTGATGTCGGTGACGGGCACCGGCTCGGCCGGCATCCCCTCGAAGTACGGGGGCTTGCGGACGTACGTCGAGTCCGCGTCCCACTCGAAGATGTCGCCCTCCGGCGTCGGCAGCGACTGCCACTGCTGATCGCCGGCGAACACGTCGGCGTAGGAGTCGGTGAACATGTCGGCGCCGATCGCGGACGCGACGATCTCGTCGATCTCCGCCTCGGTCGGCCAGATGTCCTTCAGGTACACGGGTTCACCGGACTCGTCGGTGCCCAGCGGCTCGGTGGTGATGTCGACGTCCATGCTGCCGGCGAGGGCGTACGCGACGACGAGCGGCGGCGACGCCAGATAGTTCATCTTCACGTCCGGGTTGATCCGACCCTCGAAGTTCCGGTTGCCCGACAGCACCGAGACCACGGCCAGATCGTTGTCCTGGACCGCCTGGCTGACCTCGGGGATCAGCGGCCCGGAGTTGCCGATGCAGGTGGTGCAGCCGTAGCCGACGAGGTTGAAGCCGAGCTTGTCCAGGTAGGGCGTCAGTCCGGCGCGGTCGTAGTAGTCGCTCACCACCTTGGAGCCGGGCGCCAGCGTGGTCTTCACCCACGGCTTGCGGGTCAGCCCCTTCTCCACGGCCTTCTTCGCCACCAGGGCGGCGCCGATCATCACGCTCGGGTTGGAGGTGTTGGTGCAGGAGGTGATGGCGGCGATGGTGACCGCGCCGTGGTCGATCTCGACCTCCTGACCATCCAGGGTCAGCTTCGTCTTCTTGCTCGGCCGGCCGATGTCCGCCGGGACGTCCTCGCCGTACTCGTGCGGCGCGCCGGCGGTGCTGCCACCGTTGGAGGTGGGCGCGTCCGACGCCGGGAACGACTCGTCTACCGACTCGTCGTAGCCGTCCAATTCCTCCGCGGAGACGTAGTCCCGCAGTGCCTCGCGGAAGCCCTGCTTGGCATGCGCCAGGATCACCCGGTCCTGCGGGCGCTTCGGCCCGGCGATGCTCGGCACGACGGTGGCGAGGTCCAGCTCGAGGTATTCGGAGTAGCGCGGCTCACGATCGTCGTCGTGCCACAGACCCTGCTCCTTGGCGTACGCCTCGACCAGGGCGATCTGCTCGTCGGAGCGTCCGGTGAGCCTCAGATAGTCGGTGGTCTTGGAGTCGATCGGGAAGACCGCGATGGTGGAGCCGTACTCCGGGCTCATGTTGCCGATGGTGGCGCGGTTGGCCAGCGGCACCTGGGAGACGCCCGGGCCGTAGAACTCGACGAACTTGCCGACCACCTTGTGCTGGCGCAGCATCTCGGTGATCGTGAGCACGAGGTCGGTCGCGGTCGCGCCCTCGGGCAGCGAGCCGGACAGCTTGAAGCCGACGACGCGCGGGATGAGCATCGACACCGGCTGGCCGAGCATGGCCGCCTCGGCCTCGATGCCGCCGACACCCCAGCCGACCACGCCCAGCCCGTTCACCATGGTGGTGTGGGAGTCCGTGCCCACGCAGGTGTCCGGGTAGGCAACGCCGTCACGGTCGAAGATCACCCGGGCCAGGTGCTCGATGTTCACCTGGTGCACGATGCCGGTGCCGGGCGGGACCACCTTGAAGTCGTCGAACGCGGTCTGGCCCCAGCGCAGGAACTGGTAGCGCTCGCGGTTGCGGCCGTACTCGATCTCGACGTTGCGGACGAACGCGTCGGCGGTGCCGAACACGTCGGCGATGACCGAGTGGTCGATCACCATCTCGGCCGGTGCCAGCGGGTTGATCTTGGCAGGATCGCCGCCCATCTCGGCCATCGCCTCGCGCATGGTGGCCAGGTCGACGACACACGGCACGCCGGTGAAGTCCTGCATGATCACCCGGGCCGGGGTGAACTGGATCTCCTTGCTGGGCTCGGAACTCGGGTCCCAGCCCGCGAGTGCCCGGATGTCGTCGGCGGTGATGTTCGCGCCGTCCTCGGTCCGCAACAGGTTCTCGAGCAGGATCTTCAGGCTGTACGGCAGTGTCTCCTGACCCTCGACGGCGTCCAGCCGAAAGATCTCGTACGAGGTGTCCCCCACCTCCAGGGTGGCCTTGGCACCGAAGCTGTTGACACTCATGGAGCACTCCTCCGGGTCGTTCGAGCAAAGTCTCTTGATATCAAGATATCACGCGGCGACACTCGCGCTCGCCACCCTTGGCACCCTAGTGCCAGCGCCCGCGACGGGGATGGTAAGCCAACCCTCACCCGGCGCTCCGGAATGCACCCGCCCGGTGCCGCGAGGCAGTGGTCTGGTCGAGGTTCGCGAGCGCACGTTGTCGCCGATCGACCTCGCGCGCGCGGATCGGGCGGCCTGACACGAGACAGGAATCAGCGCGAGGTCGGTTCGCGACACGGCGGCTGGACGGTTCGAGTCCCGGAGGCGACCGGCGGAAGTCAGCCCGAGGGCTCCAGGATCGCCACCGCCTCCAGGTGATGGGTCATCGGGAACAGGTCGTACGCGCGCAGGCCGGCCAGCTCGTAGTCGAGTCCGCGGGCGGTGCCGAGGTCGCGGGCCAGGGCGGCCGGGTCGCAGGCGACGTAGGCGACCGCTCGGGGCCGGCGGCGCAGGATCTCGGTGATCACGGCCTTGCCCGCACCGGTGCGCGGCGGGTCGAGGACGACGAGATCGACCCGCTCGCTCATCCGCGGCAGCCGGACGTCCACGCGGCCGGTCAGCACCCGCACGTGCACCGGGGCGTCGGCCAGGTTCCGGTGAGCGGACTCGACTGCGCCCGGCGACGACTCGACCGCCCAGACCCGGCAGCCGGCGCCGGACAGGGCACCGGCGAACAGACCGACGCCGCAGTAGAGATCGAACGCCCGCTCCCCCGGCTGCGGCCGCAGCCCGTCGAGCACCGCCGCGACCAGGGTGTCGGCGGCCGCCGGGTGGACCTGCCAGAAGCCGTCGGCGGCCAGCTCCCAGGTGCGGCCGGCCGCCCGCTCCTGCAGCAGCGGTCCGCCGATCACCGGGTCACCGTCCACCAGCAGCACCGGACCGTCGGCCGCGGCGATCGCGACCAGCTCCGAGCCGGGCGGCCAGGAGCCCTCGACCACGTCCGGACTCCCGGCACGCGCGATCAGGCAGCCCTCGGCCGGCAGCGCGATCAGCTCGTGCGAGCGGTGCGCCCGCATCGCGGCGCGTCCGGAGCCGTCGACGCGATAGCGCATCCGGGTCCGCCAACCGAGCCCGTCCGGCGCGCCGGACGGGCCGGGTACGGCCTCGACCTCGCCGTCCCACGCCAGCCCGGCCAGTCGTTCCAGCTGCTCGGCGAGCACCTGCGTCTTCAGCCGGCGCTGAGCGGTCGGGTCCGCATGCTGGAAGTCGCAGCCGCCGCAGCGACCCGGGCCGGCGATCCGGCACGGTGGTACGACCCGGTCGGGGCTCGGTACGAGTACCTCCACCGCGTCGCCGCGCCAGAACCTCGCATGGCTCGGATCGGTGATCTCGACCCGGACCCGCTCGCCCGGGAGCGCGTGCCGGACGAAAATCACCCGGCCATCGTGCCGGGCCACGCAGTGGCCGCCGTGGGCGATTGGGCCGACCTCGACCTCGACCAGCACGCGGTCAGCGGCCGTAGTAGGAGCGCCGGGCCGTGCCGGCTGCGTCGTCCCGCTCGAACCGCTGCTCCGCCTTGCCGGACGAGGCCAGCAGGTAGGGCACGGAGGTGACCATCACGCCCGGGGTGAACAGCAGCCGACCCTTGAGCCGCAGTGCGCTCTGGTTGTGCAGGATCTGCTCCCACCAGTGGCCGACCACGTACTCCGGGATGTAGACGGTGACCACGTCGCGTGGGCTCTCGGAGCGGATGTTCTTGACGTAGTCCAGGATCGGGTTGGTCACCTCGCGATAGGGCGAGGCCACCACCTTCAGCGGGACCGCGATGCCGGCATCCTCCCAGGTCTGCACCAGCTGCTCGGTCTCCTCCGGGTCGACCGCGACGGTGAGCGCCTCGAGCGTGCTCGGCCGCGACGCCTTGGCGAACGCGAGCGCCCGCAGCGTCGGCTTGTGCAGCTTGCTGACCAGCACGATGGCGCGGACCCTGCTGGGCAGCATCCGGTCCTCGCCCTCCACCAGGGCGGTCTCGGCGGACACCGTCTTGTAGTGCCGCTGGATGCCCTTCATCATCACGAAGATGACGGCCATCGCGATGATGGCGATGTAGGCGCCCTGGAGGAACTTCGAGATCAGCACGATGATCAGCACCGCACCGGTCATGGTCAGCCCGATGGCGTTGATCACCCGGGACCGCATCATCCGGCGGCGGACGGCGACCTTGGTCTCGGTCTTCAGCAGTCTGGTCCAGTGCCGGAGCATGCCGAGCTGGGAGACGGTGAAGGACACGAAGACACCGACGACGTACAGCTGGATCAGGGCCGTGACGTCGGCCTTGAACGCGACGATCAGGACGATCGCCAGGGCCGTCAGCACGACGATGCCGTTGCTGTAGGCGAGCCGGTCGCCGCGGGTGTGCAGCTGGCGCGGCAGGTAGCCGTCCCGGGCCAGGATCGAGCCGAGCACCGGGAACCCGTTGAAGGCCGTGTTCGCGGCCAGGAAGAGGATGATCATCGTGGCGAACACGACGAAGTAGAAGCCGAACGGGAAGTTGGAGAAGACCGTCGCGGAGAGCTGGCCGATCGCGGTCTCCTCGATCACCTCGACCGGCTGCCCGTTCAAGGTGTAGTGGGAGTACGGCGCGTCGATCAGCTTGAGGTTGGTCAGGTTGGCCAGCGCGATGACGCCGATCAACATGGTCACCGCGATGGTGCCGAGCAGCAGCAGGGTGGTGGCCGCGTTCTTGCTCTTCGGCTTCTTGAACGCCGGCACGCCGTTGGAGATGGCCTCGACCCCGGTCAGCGCGGCGCAGCCGGAGGAGAACGCGCGGGCCAGCAGGGCCACCATGACCAGCCCGGTGAACGGTTCGTAGCGCGGATCGGCCTGGATGCCGTACTGGGCGCTGTGCGCCTGGAGGTTCTCGCCGAGCACGAAGATCCGGAACAGGCCGTAGGCGACCATGGCGAGGATGCCGACCATGAAGCAGTACGTCGGGACGGCGAACAGCGTGCCGGACTCGCGCACGCCGCGGAGGTTCAGCGCCATCAGGATCAGCGCGGCGGAGGCGGCGATCAGCGTCTCGTGCCCGTCGATGAACGGCAGCGCCGACTTGGCGTTGGCGACCCCCGAGGAGATCGACACCGCGACCGTCAGCACGTAGTCGACCAGCAGGGCGCTGGCCACCGTGAGCCCGGCGTTCGGGCCGAGGTTGACCGTGGCGACCTCGTAGTCGCCGCCGCCGGACGGATAGGCGTGCACGTTCTGCCGATAGGAGGCCACCACGACCAGCATCACGATCGCGACCAGGATGGCGATCTTCCAGGAGTAGCTGTAGGCGACCAGGCCGGCCAGCGACAGGGTCAGCAGGATCTCGTCCGGGGCATAGGACACCGAGGACAGCGCGTCCGAGGCGAACACCGGCAGCGCGATCCGCTTCGGCAGCAGGGTCTCGCCTAGCTGGGTGCTGCGGAGCTTGCGCCCGAGCAGCAGGCGCTTGCCGACGTCTGAGAGACCCACGGTCGAAGCGTAAGGCATTCAATAGGTCCGTTCCGGACCACTAGACTCCGACCCGTGCACATCGTGATCATGGGCTGCGGCCGGGTGGGCTCCACGCTGGCCCGGAGCCTGGAGAAACGCGGACACTCCGTCGCCGTCATCGACGTGCAGCCCGATGCGTTCCGCCGGCTCGGCCCCGATTTCGGCGGTCGCACGGTGAAGGGGGTCGGCTTCGATCGCGAGGTGCTGATCGAGTCGGGCATCGCCGAGGCCGAGGGCTTCGCCGCCGTGTCCAGCGGCGACAACTCCAACATCTTGTCGGCTCGGGTGGTGCGGGAGACGTTCGGTGTGCACAACGTCGTCGCCCGGATCTACGACCCGGGCCGGGCGGAGGTCTACGAGCGGCTCGGCATCCCGACCGTCGCCACGGTCCGCTGGACGTCGGACCAGGTGTTGCGCCGGTTGCTGCCGGCCGGCTCGGAGCCGCAGTGGCGGGACCCGTCGGGCTCGGTCCGGCTGCTGGAGGTGCACGTGAACCGGGGCTGGGTCGGGCGGACGATCGACCAGATCGAGGCCGCGTCGGCCGTACGCGTACCGTTCGTGTTCCGGCTCGGAGCCGGCATCGTACCCAAGCGGTCGACGGTCTTCCAGGACGGCGACCTGTTGTACGTCGCGGTCGCCGACGCCCGGCTGGCCGAGGTCGAGGCCATCCTCGGCGCGGCCCCCAAGGGCGAATAGGGCCGAAGGGAGATATGAGCATGAGGGTCGCCATCGGCGGGGCCGGCAACGTCGGCCGGTCCATCGCGAACGAGTTGCTCGAGAACGGGCACGAGATCTTGTTGATCGACCGTGACCCGCACGCGATCAAGTCCGACACCGTGCCCGGTGCGGAGTGGCTGCTGGCCGATGCCTGCGAGCTCTCCTCGCTGGAGGAGGCGGGGCTGGACACCTGTGACGTGGCGATCGCGGCGACCGGCGACGACAAGGCCAACCTGGTGATGTCGCTGCTGGCCAAGACCGAGTTCGGGGTGCCGCGCACCGTCGCCCGGGTCAACCACCCGAAAAACGAGTGGCTGTTCAACGAGGTCTGGGGGGTCGATGTCGCCGTCTCCACGCCTCGGCTGATGTGCGCGCTGGTCGAGGAGGCCGTGACCGTGGGCGACCTGGTCCGGATCCTCACCTTCCACGAGGGCGAGGCGAACCTGGTCGAGATGACCCTGCCCGGCGGCAGCCCGTGCGTCGGTCAGCGGATCGGCGACCTGACCTGGCCCGGAGACGTGGTGCTGGTCGCGATCATCCGCGACGGGCACGCCCAGCCGCCGGACGCCGACGGCTCGCTCGAGGCCGGCGACGAGCTGCTGTTCGTGACCGCCCAGGACTACGAGCAGGAGCTCGCCGAAATGCTCTCCCCCCGCGCCGGGATCACCGTCAAGCAGACCCCGGTCGCCTCCCCGCGTATATAGATCTGCTTCGCTCGGGTCGGGTCGGCTCCGACCGACTTCGCTCGCTTTCGACCCACTTCGC
>NZ_BAABAB010000007.1:200240-230287 GCF_039537205.1 Microlunatus ginsengisoli
GCGCGAAGTGGGTCGAAACCGCGCGAAGTTGGGGGACGGGACGGGGCTTGGCGCTAGGCCCGCGTGCGTCAGGGTTGAGGGTCGTGGCCGCTCTCGGGGGCCGCGACGGGGTTGGAGCGGGAGGTGAGCGAGGAGCCTTCCATCGGGGTGCGGCCCTTGGACAGCATCAGGCCGATCACGAACAGGGCGGCGAGCAGCAGGGGCCAGCCGAGGACGACCTTGGCGACGCCGAGCAGCACGATGTGGCCGGTCAGGAACAGCGGCAGCTGTATTACGAAGCGGGTCACGTACGGCACGGCCAGCACCGCGGTCAGCTTGCTCGTCATCTTGACCAGGCCGCGGTCGGACATCCAGCCGGTCGGGTCCCCGATCGCGGCGCCGATGATGAAGCCCACCAGCGGCTTGCGGATCGCGATGGTGAACGCCGAGATCAGCGCCAGGAACCCGTTGTAGAGGATCCCGGGCAGGAACACGTCCTCGGCCCGGCCGGTCCTGGCGGCGATGATGGCCGCGATCGCGGTCGGGAAGATGGCCTGCAGCACGAAGCGGACGCTCTGTCGCTGGACGAGCCGGATCAGCCCGAGCACGACGGCGGTGGCCAGCGCAGCACCCAGCGATAGATAGAGCGGCGAGAGCGGCAGCCCCGTGCGGTCCCGGCTGACCACCCAGACCACAGTGAACGCGATGAACGGCAGCGCGGACTCCAGCATGCCGCGGGGTCCGCCGAGGGACTTCGACAACTGGTAGCGGACGAACTCCTCGACGTAGTCGAACTGGGGCTCGGCAGGCCTCTCCGCAGATCGGGGGTCGGCGACCTCCGGGCGCGGCATCGGCTCCGTCATGCGCAGATCCGGGCCGTGCAACGCGCGGCGGGGCGCGGGTTGACCGGGCGCTGGCTGACCGGGCGCTGGGTGAGTGGGCGCTGGGTGAGCCGGCGCTGGGTGAGCGGGCGGGGGGCGACGGAGCCGGGGTCGATGGAGTTCATACGGGGTGAATTATGCCCGCACCACCGGCCGCGGACGTGATCGAGCGAATCAGGACGCGGCCGGAGCGTGCAGGATCTCGTATTTCGGGTTGTACATCAGCCGGCGGCCGTCCTGACAGCTGATCCGGCCGGACACCTTGATCATCTGACCGGGGTCGATGCCGGGGATCTGCCGGCGGCCGAGCCAGACCAGCGTGACCGCGCCGGACCCGTCGCGGAGCTCGACCTCCAGCGCGGGATGACCGGCCCGCGGCGCGATGGTCAGCGTCGAGACCGTGCCGGTCAGGTTCACCACCTGGCGGTCCTCGCAGTTGCGGATCGGAACCGCGCCCTCGTGCTGCACGGCCTTCTGCAGGTCCTCGGACTCCAGCTCCTCATTGCTCTGCGCCAGCCGGCGCAGCGCCCGCTGCAGCATGTTCTCGGTACCCACCTCAGTGCCTCCTGCACCCAGATCGTTCCGCTTTCAAGCATCCCACCAAAACGGCGCAGACGTTAGCCCACCGACAGGGCGATACCCAAACCGAGACCTGTGAGACGAGCACTCACTCGATGATCCCTGTGCGTGCTCAGCGCGCGCCGACCCCTACTCCGAGGGGGTGAGATCCTCCGGGAGCTTCAGCGCGAGCAGGTCGCCCGGGCCCATCGCCTGGTCGCCGCGGCGGACGACCACGGAGCGGAACGCGGTGAGGAACTGGGCCACCGGAGGCTCGACGCCCTCCTCCAGAGCGGCCTGGCCGTAGACGATTCCGCGCAGCAGCCAGCGCGGGCCTTCGACAACCCACATCCGAGACGGTTGATAGCCCTCCTCGCCGGTCGGCGTGGTGACCGGGATGATCCGGCGCAGCTCGACACCGAACGGTCCCTCGGTCAGCGCGACCGAGCCGCCGGCCTCGGTGGTGGCCTCGATCAGGTCCTGGCGCAGCTCGGGCCAGTAGCCGCCGCTGCGCGGCGCCGCGTACGCCCCGATCTCCAGCGCCGAGTCGTCGTGCACGAGCATCGCGGACACGATGGCCTGGGTCGCCTCGTCGACCTGGAGCCGGAGCTCCGCACCGGGGAATCCGGTGACGATGATGCTGCCCAGGTCGATCCGGGGCAGTCCCTCCGGCGGGTCCTCGTCGAGGTCCACCTCGGCGACGTCGTACGGCCCGGCGCCGCGCCAGTCCCGCCCGTCCAGGTCGTCGACATCGAGCTCGTCGGACTCCTCGGAGTCGTCCACCCCTTCGGCATCGGGACCCTCGTCCGCCCGCTCGGCGTCGTCCTCGGACTCCTCGGACTCCTCCGACTCCTGGTCGAGCTCCTCGACCACGTCGTCGGAGTCGCGGTTCTTGCGCCGCCGGAAGATCATCGGGCCACTCCCTCTACCTCGGTCGGATCGAGACGGCCGGCCGGATCGAGACCACCGGTCGACCCGTGCCCGCCCTCGCCGCGCTCGGTCGCGTCCAGACCCTCGACCGGGACGAACCGCGCCCGGATCACCGGCTGGACCACCAGCTGCGCGATCCGGTCACCTCGTCCGATCCGCAGAGCCGTGCTGCTGTCGGTGTTCAGCAGGCACACCAAGATCTCGCCGCGATAGCCCGCGTCGACAGTTCCCGGGGCGTTGACGATGGTCAGCCCGTGCCGAGCGGCCAGCCCGGACCGCGGGTGGACGAACGCCGCGTACCCGTCCGGGACGGCGACCGCGACGCCGGTGCGGACCAGCCGGCGTTCCCCCGGCTGCAGGACCACGTCCTCGGCGGAGGAGAGGTCGGCACCGGCATCGCCGGGATGGGCGTACGTCGGCAGCGCGAGACCGGGATCCAGCTGTCGCACCGGAACCGGCAGGCCCGTGGGCGGTGCGTCGATCACCCGCGACACCCTACTGGAGAGCCCGGCTGCCGAGCGCCTCGGTGAGCGCCGCCGAGAGCGCCCGCGGGCGCCGGGTCGAGATCAGCCAGTAGGGCACCGGGTCGTCGGGGTCGTCGAGGGTCACCTCAACGGACGTTCCGACGTACGGCCGCAGCACTAGATAGGCCCGGGCGTCCGCATCGACCCCGGTCCGGGCCCTGGTCTGCCCCGCGTCCAGCGCACGCGCGGCGCCGAGATAGGCCAGTTCGATCCGCGCCCGGCCGACTCGGAGCCAACGCCCGTCGAAATCGACGACGATGGCGGCCCAGCCGTGCAGCACCGCTACCAGGCCGGCCGCCGCGATCGCCGCGACCACGCCGGCCCAGACCGGGCCGAGATAAAACAGCACCGCGACCGGAAAGGTGCCGGCGACGAGGGCGCCGATCACCCACCACAGCAATGGCGGGGTAAGCCGTTCGCGGAAGCGCATGATGGCTAACGTAGCCAACGAGACCGAGATCGCGAGCGGCGAGACTCGCGCGACGTAGGAGGACCGCAATGGGCACCACCGACAAGCTGATGGGCAAGGTTTACACCGGGGTGATCGGCGCCGTCACCACGATCGTGGCGCAGCGGCTCGTCACGCTGGCCTGGAAGACGATCACCGGCAAGGAGCCGCCCTCGCCGACCAATCCGGAGACGTCGGCCGCAGCCGCGGTCACCTGGGTCGTGGCGAGCGGGATCGGGGTAGGCGTTGCCCAGCTGTTCGCTCAGCGGTTCGCCGCCCGGCACTGGCACAACGAGACCGGCCTGGACGCGCCGGACAGCACGATCAAGGTCAAGGTCTGAGGCAAGGTCAAGGTCTGAGGCAAGGTCAAGGTCCGAGGCACGATCGAGGTCTGAGCCGAGATCGAGCCTGAGCGGGGCGGATCCGCGTCGTCGCCGATCCGCCCCCGTCGGCGGCGGGATCAGCCCGCGCAGTCGTAGCAGTACGCGTCGCCGTTCGGCCGCTCCTCGGCCAGCTGGCTGCGGTGCCGGACCAGGAAGCAGCCGGCACAGGTGAACTCGTCGGACTGGCGGGGCAGCACGCGCACCGTCAGCTCCTCGTGGGAGAGGTCCGCCCCCGGTAGCTCGAAAGCCTCCGCGGCCTCGGCCTCGTCCTCGTCGACCTTCCCCGAGTTCTTATCGTTCCGCCGAGTCTTGAGCTCCTCGATGCTGTCCTCGTTGAGTTCCTCGTCGGTCTTGCGTGGGGCGTCGTAATCGGTCGCCATCATTCCCTTCCCGGGCTGGTCGGCCCAGTTCTTCACCCTGGACTCGATGCGCATGCATATCACATCTGTCAAGCTCGCGCGCGAGTTGGGGACCGGCGCCTATAACGCGCCGCGGGACACAAAATTCCCCGCAGGGTCCGGGCTCAAACCACGGGCGCCGAGCCCCCGCTCAGACCGCCGCGTGCGCAGCGGTCTGGCACAGCGCCGGACGCGCCGGATCGCGCAGGTTCGGACAGCAATCGGCCGGGCAGACGTAGCGTCCGACGGGCCCACCCGGCACGGCCGCGGGCGTGACGTCCTCGTCGCGGGCGACGGCCGCGCGTTCGGCCAGCAGATCGAGCAGCGCCCCGACGAAGGCCGGGTGGGTGCCGGCCGTGGCCGCGCGGGCCACCGGCAGGCCGATCTCGGCTGCGGTAGCGACCGCTTCGGTGTCGAGGTCGTAGACCACCTCCATGTGGTCGGAGACGAAGCCGATCGGCACCAGGACCGCGCCACCGGCCCCGGCGGCCGCGAGCCCGCGCAGGTGATCGTTGACGTCCGGCTCGAGCCAGGGCTGGGACGGTGGCCCGGACCGGGAGCAGAACACCAGGTCGTGGTCGTACGTCGTGCCGCGCCGGGCGCCGACCTCGCCGGCGACCGCCCGCGCCACCGTTTGGTGCCACTCCAGGTAGCCGCCGTCGCCGGGCCCGGAGGTGTCCGACATCGCCGTCGGGATCGAGTGCGTCACGAACACCAGCCGGACCGGACCGACTCCGGCGCTCGCGTCCAGCCGGTCGAGCGCCTCCGTCGTGGCGTCCACCGACGCGGCCACGAAGCCAGGATGGGTCGCGTACTGCCGGATCCGGTCGACCGCGACATCGAGGTCGCCGGCGGTCCCGTTCCGGACAGCGTCGTAGAGGTTCTCCCGGTACTGCCGGCACGACGAGTACGACGGGTAGGCACTGGTGGTCAGGGCGAGCACCCGGTGGTGCCCGTCCGCGACGATCTCGGCCAGCGTGTCGGCCAGGAACGGGTGCCAGTTCCGGTTGCCCCAGTAGACCGGAACGGAGCAGCCCCGCTCGGCCAGGCCGGTGCGCAGGGCGGCGAGCAGCGCGCGGCACTGGTCGTTGATCGGGCTCCGGCCACCGAAGCCGAAGTAGTGCTCGCCGACCTCGACCAGCCGTTCGCGGGGGATGCCCCGCCCGCGGGTGACGTTCTCCAGGAACGGCACGACTTCCTCAGCCGCCTCCGGCCCACCGAACGAGACCAGGACGACCGCGTCGTAGGGCGACAGGTCGATCCTGCTGGGGGATTCCGGCGATGTCACGCGGTCGATCATGACATGTCCCCCACAGCGCTCCGGTTCTAAATCGTTTGAGGAAACCTGCCCGGATCGGGAAGACTGCCGCACTGTCGGTGGTTGGGTCTACCGTCAGCGTGTCATGGGTGAAGGGATGGATAGGTCGTGAAGTCGGCGATGACTCGAGCGTTCGGTGCGTACGGCGCGGTGCTGTCGGATCCGAGCGCGCGACGTTTCACGCTGGCCGGCCTGCTGGCCCGGCTCCCCCTGTCGATGACCGGTCTCGGCATCGTGCTGCTGATCTCGCTGACCACCGGGTCCTTCGGCCGCGCCGGACTGGTGACCGCCTGCGCGACCCTGACCGCGGCAGTGGTGCTGCCCTGGTGGGGACGGCGGATCGACCGGATCGGGCAGGCCCGGGTGCTGGTGATCGCTGCGGTGCTGGCCGCCGTCGGCCTGACCGGCGTCACCGCCACGGTGCTGCTCGGCATGCCGTTGTGGCTGACCTGCCTGGCCGCGGTGGTCAGCGGTCTGGGCGCCACCTCGGCGGGTTCGGCGGTGCGCGCACGCTGGACCTATCTGCTGCGCGAGCGTGAGCCCGGCCAGCTGAACACGGCGTACTCCCTCGAGGCCGTGTTCGACGAAGTCGTGTTCATCGTCGGGCCGGTGCTGGTCACCTTCCTCGCCACCGCGATCCATCCGGCCTTCGCCCTCGGCGTGGTCGTGGTGCTCGGGCTTGCCGGGGCCATCGCGCTCGCGGTCCAGCGCGGCACCGAGCCGCCGCTCGCCGTGCCCGCGGTCGGGCACGACCGGGCGAGCGCCCGGCTCTCGCTCAGGTTCCTGATCTCGGTCATGCTCGCCTGCGCAGCGCTCGGCGCACTGTTCGGCGGGATGGAGGTCGTCGTGGTGGCGTTCGCCCGCGAGCACGACATCCTCCCCTACGCCGGCGCGATCTTGATGGTATGGGCGGCCGGATCCCTGATCGCCGGGCTCGTCACCGGCACCATCCACTGGAAGGTCGGCCCGCGCCGGCGGTTCCGGGTCGGCGCCGTGCTGCTGGCCGCGTCCGTGCTGCCGCTGCTGTTCGTCGACCACCCGGTCGGCGTCGCCGGCCTGCTGCTGCTCAGCGGGCTGGCCATCGCGCCGACCCTGATCTCGTCGGTGGCGCTGACCCAGTCCAGCGTGCCGGCGTCCCGGCTCACCGAGGCGCTCGGCTGGACGAGCATGGGGATGGCGACCGGGGTGGCGCTGGGTGCTGCCGTGCTCGGCCGGGTGATCGACGGCTGGGGCGCCCGCGGTGGGTTCATGGCCATGGTCGGCGTCGCCCTGCTGCTGGTGGCCTCGGCGCTGGCGATCCGCACGCCGGCGAAGCAGCTCAGAGCCGAGCCAGGTACTCCCGCAGTCGTTCCGGACCCGATCGGGGCCGAAAACCTGTCGCGATGATCTTGTCCAGCGCGAGCGCGCTGTGCCGCGGCCGCGGGGCGAGGCTCTTGCCCGCCCCGTAGGCCTCGGAGGTCACGCCGGTGACCACGTTCGCCGGCCGGCCGCGCGCGGCGAAGACCTCGCGGGCGATGTCGGCCCAGGTCTGCACCGGACCGTCGGAGGACAGGTTGTACGTCCCGAACGGGACGCCGCCGGCGACGAGGTGGACGATCCCTGCCGCCAGGTCGTCGGTGAAGGTGAGCCGGCCGAATTGATCGTCGACCACGCCGGGCTCGATCCCACGGTCGGCCAGCGAGGCCATCGTGCGGACGAAGTTGTGGCCCTCGCCGATCACCCAGCTGGTGCGCACGATGTAGTGCCGGGGCAGGGTGGCCACCAGTGCGTCGCCGGCCGCCTTGGTCTGGCCGTAGACACCCAGCGGCGAGAACGGCTCGTCCTCGGGGTGCAGTTCGGTGGTGCCGTCGAAGACGTAGTCCGAGGAGATCTGTACCAGGGTGAACCGGTGCTCGGCCGCGGCCCGAACCAGCGCGGCCACCCCGGTGACGTTGGCCGCCCACGCATCCCGCCGGCCGTCGGCGGTCTCGGCGGCGTCGACCTTGGTATGCGCGGCCGCGTTGACCACCACACCGAACGGGGCGAAGTCGAACGCGGCGACCGACGCCGGGTCGGCGAGGTCGAGCTCCGCCCGGCCGACAGCGACCGCGTCCGGCAGCGCGGCCCGCAGGGCGGTGCCCAGCTGGCCGCCCGCGCCGACGATCAGCGTGGGCCGCGGCCGCATCGGCACCGCGTCCGCCAGCCGCGGGTGGGCCTTGTCGGCGTCGGAGAGCTCGCACCGGTCGAGCGGGATCGGCCAGTCGATGGCGAGGGTCTCGTCCGCGGCATTGACGAAGGTGTAGGAGTCCTTGGCGGCCAGGCTCCAGTGGTCGTTGACCAGATAGGAGTAGGCGGTGCCCGGCTCCAGGGTCTGGAAGGCGTTGCCGACGCCGCGGGGGACGTACACGGCGGTCTCCGGGCCGATCTCCCGGGTGACCACCGCGCCGAACGTCTCCCCCGGCCGCAGATCCACCCAGGCGCCGAAGATCCGCCCGGTGGCGACGCTGACCAGCTTGTCCCACGGCTCGGCATGTACGCCGCGGGTGACCCCGGCGGCGGCGTTGTAGGACACGTTGTTCTGCACGGGCCCGAAGTCCGGCAGCCCGAGCGCGGTCAGCTTCGCCCGCTGCCAGTTCTCCTTGAACCAGCCCCGGTTGTCCCCGCGGACATCCAGGTCGATCACCAGCAGCCCGGGAATGGCCGTGCGATGCACGGCGAGCTCAGTCATCGGAGAGGCATCCTTGAACTAGAGGATCTCATGGCGACGAGCGAAGCCTCTCGGGAGTGAAGAGCGATTCCGCGCGACACGCTTTTCGTCGCTCGGAATCGCGATGAACGAGCGAGACTTCGCGAAGCTCGGAGCCGCGAACGGAGCGCGGAGCGCGACCAGAAATCATTGATTCAGCACCGCGTACTTGGCCTCGGTCTCCGCCTTCTGCGGCCGCCACCAGGCCTGGTTGTCGACGTACCACGCGATAGTGTCGGCCAGGCCGGCGGTGAAGTCGGAGAACCGTGGCGCCCAGCCCAGCTCGGTCCGCAGCCGGGTGGAGTCGATCGCGTAGCGCAGGTCGTGCCCGGCGCGGTCGGTGACGTGGTCGTACGCGTCCCGCGGCCGGCCCATCAGCTCGAGGATGGTCTGCACGACCTCGAGGTTGTTCTTCTCCCCGTCCGCGCCGATCAGGTAGGTCTCCCCGATCCGGCCGCGCTCGCTGATCAACAGCACCGCGGCCGAGTGGTCGTCGGCGTGGATCCAGTCTCGGACGTTCTGGCCCGCACCATACAGCCGAGGCCGGACGTCGGCGATCACGTTGGTGATCTGCCGCGGGATGAACTTCTCCACGTGCTGGTACGGCCCGTAGTTGTTCGAGCAGTTGCTGATCGTCGCCTGCACCCCGAAGCTGCGGACCCAGGCCCGGACCAGCAGGTCCGAGCCGGCCTTGGTCGAGGAGTACGGGCTCGACGGGTTGTACGGCGTGGACTCGGTGAACCGCTCAGGATCGTCCAGCTCCAGGTCGCCGTACACCTCGTCGGTGGAGATGTGGTGATAGCGCTTCTCGTGCCGGCGAACGGCCTCCAGCAGCGTGTACGTCCCGATCAGGTTGGTCTGCAGGAACGGCCAGGGGTCCCGCAGCGAGTTGTCGTTGTGCGACTCCGCGGCGAAGTGGATCACCCGGTCGGCCCGGCCGACGAGCCCGTCGACCAGGTCC
The DNA here is from genome assembly GCF_039537205.1 of Microlunatus ginsengisoli. NCBI lineage: Bacteria > Bacillati > Actinomycetota > Actinomycetes > Propionibacteriales > Propionibacteriaceae > Microlunatus > Microlunatus ginsengisoli. The sequence continues at coordinate 209,346 of NZ_BAABAB010000007.1, forward strand.
GCGTCGCAGATGTCGCCCTGGACGAACGTGAGCCGGTCCTCCGGCAGCCCGTCCAGCGACGCCCGGTTGCCGGCGTAGGTCAGCTTGTCCAGCACGGTGACGTGATCGTCCGTGGCGCCGAGCACGTGGCGGACGAAGTTGGAGCCGATGAACCCGGCGCCACCGGTCACGAGCAGATCAGACACCGGCGGGCTCCAGCGAACGGGCACACGGCAGACGGTCGTTCTTTCGCATGGCGGTCATCCTAAGTGGCCGGCTGTCCGCGCGCGGGTCCTGACGAATCTCGTGAGGTGGCTCACGCGGACCCGTACCTGCTTGACGCCCCGACGGAGGGGTACGGGCCACACGACGAAAGGACAGGCAATGACGAGCACGCGGATGGATCCCGATGACCCGCGCGGCCCGGCGGCGGCGACCCCGCGCAATGGCGAGCCTGCGAACGACACCGCTCCCACCATCCCCGCGGACCGTCCGGCGACCGTCGGTACCGCCGAACCCGACGGCACTGCGGTGCCGCTCGATTCGCGGACCCGCGTTCGCCGGCAGCGCGAACAGTTCGGCGGCCTGAAGGTCGGTTCGTGCTTCTTCGGCTGGTTGGCCGCCACCGGGATGGTGGTCGTGCTCACGGCCCTGGTCGCAGCGGTCGGCGCCGCGCTCGGCTGGACCCGGGCAGTCGACGTCGACCAGGCCAGTGCGAATGCGAGCACGGTCGGTTGGGTCGGCGCCATCGCCTTGCTGGTGGTGATCTTCATCGGCTACTACTGCGGTGGTTACGTCGCCGGTCGGATGGCACGGTTCCACGGCGCCCGGCAGGGGCTGGGCGTCTGGCTGTGGGCCGTGGTGATCGCCGTCGTACTCGGCATCATCGGGCTGATCGCCGGCGCCCAGTTCGACCTGACGAACCAGCTCACGGCGCTGCCGCGGCTGCCCGTCGACCAGGGAGCACTCACCCTCGGTGGCGTTCTGACGGCGGCCGGCGTCGTCGTGGTCAGCCTGGTCGGCGCGATTCTGGGTGGCCTCGCGGGCATGCGCTTCCACCGCCGCGTCGACCGTCTGGACGTCACGGACTGAACCGCCTCCCGCCGGTCCGCCATCGCCCACCGGGTCGGGCGCGCCGGGTGCGGCGGCACGAGCCCTAGCATTAGGGCCCATGCGCGGCATCATCCTGGCGGGCGGCTCCGGCACGCGACTGCACCCGGTCACCCTCGGCCTGTCCAAACAGCTGGTCCCGGTCTACGACAAGCCGATGATCTACTACCCGCTGTCGACGCTGATCTTCGCCGGCATCCGCGACGTGCTGGTGATCACGACCCCGCACGACGCGCCCGGGTTCGAGCGGCTGCTCGGCGACGGTTCCCAGTTCGGGATCTCGATCAGCTACGCCCGGCAGCCGTCGCCGGACGGCCTGGCCCAGGCGTTCGTGATCGGCGCCGACTTCCTCGGCCACGACACCGCCGCCCTGGTGCTCGGCGACAACATCTTCTACGGACCCGGCCTGGGCACCCAGCTGCGGAAGTTCAACCAGGTCGACGGCGGCGCCGTGTTCGCCTACTGGGTGGCCGAGCCGTCGGCGTACGGCGTGGTCGAGTTCGACGCCGCCGGGAAGGCGATCTCGCTGGAGGAGAAGCCGGCCGAGCCGAAGTCGAACTACGCCGTACCCGGCCTGTACTTCTACGACAACGACGTGATCGAGATCGCCCGGAACCTGCGGCCGTCGCCGCGTGGGGAGTACGAGATCACCGACGTCAACCGGCACTATCTGCAGGCGGGCAAGCTGCAGGTCGGGGTGCTCCCGCGCGGCACGGCCTGGCTCGACACGGGCACCTTCGACTCGCTCAACGACGCGAACAACTTCGTCCGCACGCTGGAGTCACGGCAAGGACTCAAGGTGGGAGCTCCCGAGGAGGCGGCCTGGCGGATGGGCTTCCTGTCGGACGAGGAGCTGGTGGAGCGGGCGACCGCACTGTCGAAGTCCGGATACGGCGTCTATCTGCTCGACCTGGTCCTGCGCGAGCGGGCGAACCGCCCCGCGTAGGCGACCGCAGATGTGGCACACCGTCGCCGGCGGCGTCATCGTCGTCGTCACGCTGGTGCTGATGACCACGGGCCGGGTCCGTCCGGTGATCGCGCTCGGCTGTGCCCTCGTGGTCGCCGGGATACTACGGATCGCGCCGGCCTCGGCCCTGTTCGGCGGGCTCAGCAACGGTGGCGTGATCACCGTGGGCGCCATGCTGGTGATCGCCAAGGGCGTCGTCCAGACCGGGGTCGTCGCCCGGATCACCCGGCGGCTGCTCGCCACCGTGCACACCGCCCAGCAGGCGCTGCGGAGGCTCGCGGCACCGGTCGGCGTCGCCTCGGCGCTGATGAACACCACCCCGATCGTGGCCATGCTGATTCCGGCCACCAAGAGCCTCGAGCAGACCCGGAACATCCCGGCCCGCCAGGTGATGCTGCCGATCGCCCACATCACGACCCTGACCGGCTCGGTCACCCTGATCGGGACCAGCTCCAACCTGCTCATCGCCGGCATCGCGGCCGGCAGCGGCGTGTCGATGTCCATGCTGTCATTCGCGCCGGTCGCGCTGCCGACCGCCGTCGTCGGAGCGGTGGTGATCTATGTCGCCGCCCGGCTGCTCAGGACTCCGGTGGCCGGTGCGGAGGTCGTGCTCGACTGGCGGGTGGAGATTCCCGTGGCGGCCGGTGCCCGGATCATCGGCCGCACCCCGGGCGACGTGGCGCTGGCCACGGCACGCGACTACGCGGTCGTCAACGTGCGGCGCGACGGGGACTACCTGCCGCCGGACGTCGCGATCGCGGCCGGCGACCGGCTGGTCTTCCAGGCCACCGAGGCCGGCGTGAAGGCCCTCTGGGGCAGCCCGCTGCTCGGTCTGAAGCCGCACCGGCTGTATGCCGTGTCGATCCGGTCCGGGGACGAGAACGGTTTCCTCGCCGACCTGGAGGAGGACGGGACGATCCAGGTCGTCGCGGCTCAGACCACGGTGTCGCTGCGCCGCACCTCGATGCTGCCGGGGTCGACCTGCTATCTCGCCGCCGCCGACCCGGACGTTCTGCGCGGCGTCGAGGCGATCGCGCTGTGGCAGGACGCGGCCAGCCGGGCGCCGCAGCCGCGCAAGACCTGGATCGCGCTGTCGATCCTGGCCGCGGTCGTGATCACCGCCTCGATCGGGCTCGTGCCGGTCGAGTTCGGATCGGTCGGCGGCGCCCTGCTGATGGTGCTGACCGGGGTGCTCACGCCGCGGTCTGCGGGGCGGGCGTTGGACTGGAACATCTTGTTCGTGCTGGCCGGATCGGTCGGGCTGGGCGCGATCGTGCTGAGCAGCGGGCTGGCCGACCTGCTGGCCGCCGGCATTCGTACGCTCTCGGCCGGCAGCGCGCTGCTGGTCGTGCTGGTCTTCGCGCTGATCACGACCGTACTGACGAACCTGGTCACGAACGCCGCCGCCGCGTCGATCCTGACCCCGGTCGCGCTCAGCCTGGCCACCGAGCTCGGGGTGAACCCGGCGACCCTGCTGGCGCTGATCGGCACCTGCATCTCGTTCACCTTCATCACCCCGTTCAGCCACCAGTCGAACCTGATGGTGATGGGGCCGATGGGCTACACGACCAAGGAGTTCGTCCGGTTCGGGGTGCCGGTGCTGATCGCGGCGCTGATCACCGCCACCGTGGTCGCCACCCTGCTCAAATAGCCCAGGGCAGTCGACTCAGGGCAGCCGACTCAGGGCAGTCGACTCAGGGCAGCCGGCAGACGGCCGAGTATCCCTGCGAGACGAGCCCGAGCGCCGAGTTGAACCGGGAGCGCGAGTTCTCGTTCGCGACCACCATGGCCAGCTCGACCAGGCCGGCGTCGCCGAGCGCGGTCCGCAGCGGCTCGACCAGCTCGTCGCTCACCTCGCCCGGGGTGGCGGTGGCCGCGATCGCGAACTCGATCACCCGGCGCTCCAGCTCGCTGAACCGGTCCGACTCCCGCCAGTCCGCCACGGCTCGGAGCTTCTCGATGTCGGCGCCCTTCCGGTGAGCGGCGAAGTAGCCGAAGTCGACGCACCAGCTGCACCCGATCTCCATCGCCGTCGCCATCTCGGCCAGGAACTTCAGCTCCTCGGGCACGGCGTCGAACCTCGCGATCTTGCGTTCGTGGCTCAAGGTGGCCAGCAGCACCTTGCGGTTGGCGGCCATCGCCCAGCCGTTGTCCGGCACCTGGCCGTACAGCTTGCCGGCGAACCAGCCGAGCGCCTTGGCGAACAGCCCGGGTGGCTGGTCGATCGGCACCCGCGCCAGCCGGCGGCGCGCCTCGAGCTCCACTCCTGGGCCGGGGCCCGCGATCGTTCCGGTCATGTCTGCACCTCTCTCGAATCCGTTGTCGTGCAGGAGACGACGCTGGGTGGCCGTCTGTGACATCGAGTTGTCAGGCTCTCGGCGAGCTATAGCGCGCTGAGAACCTGACAACTCGGCTGGCGCGGGTCAGCGGCGGCCGCGGCGGGCGCGCAGGTAGTCGGCGACGACGTACTCCCCCAGCCGGCCGATGTCGGGGGTGAAGACCCGGCCGCCGCAGCGCCGGGCGAGCGCGTCGACGAACCGGGCCAGCCCCGGGTCCTCGCCGAGCATGAAGGTGTTGATGGTGGCGCCGTAGCGGGCCAGCTCGTCCACCTCGCGGATGGTCTCCCGGATCGTCTCCGGCGTGCTCGGCCAGTGGAACACCGCGGAGCCGTCGCCGGCCAGGTGGGCCGTCGGTTCGCCGTCGGTGATCACCAGGACGACGGGCTCGGCGTCGGGATGCCGGCGCAGGTGCCGGGAGGCCAGCATCAGCGCGTGCTGCAGGTTGGTGCCCTGGATCCACTCCGGTTCGACCTCGGCCAGCTCGACCGGACTCAGCCGGCGGGCGAACCGGTTGAAGCCGATCACCTGCAGAGCGTCCTGCCGATAACGCGTCTCGATCAGGTGGCTGAGCGCGAGCGAGGTCTGCTTCATCGGCCCCCAGCGGCCGTCCTGCACCATCGAGAACGACAGGTCGACGCAGAGCGCTACGGCCGCGCCCGTGCGCCGCTCGGTCTCGGTCACCTCGAAGTCCTCGACCGTGAGGGTGAGTGCGGGGGTATGCCCTTCGACAAGCTCAGGGCGCGTCATGCGGAGCTCAGGGCGCGTCATGCGGAGCTCAGGGCGCGTGCGGGCGTCGAAGCGCACGCCGGAGCGGCGCAGCGCGTTGGAGACCGTCCGCGGGGCGTCGATCGGCAGCTCGTCGCCGAAGACCCACGGCCGGGTCAGCCCGGTCGGCTCGTCCGCCGAGCCGGTCCGGTGGTCGTCGTGGTCCCCGTGCCCGGTGGCCTCGATCTGGGCGAACACGCGGCGGAGCGCGGTCTGGCCCAGCCGGCGTACGGCCCGGGGGGTCAGTCGCAACCCGTCGTCGCCGCGCTGCAGGTATCCCTGCTGCTCCAGCTCGCGCTCCAGCTCCCGCAGCCCTTCGAGCTCGCGGGCCGCGCCGGCACCGAGCCGCCGCTCCACCAGCTCCACATCGACGTCGTCCAGCGTCGAACCGGCATAGTTCTGCGACAGCTGGGCCTGCAGCGCCTCCAGGTCGGCGATCTCGGCCACCGCCTCGACCGCCTCGCCGTAACCCAGCGGCGGCCCGTCGCCGCGCATCTGCACCGGCGACTCCCGGTCCAGTCCCGGACGCAACGCCCGCAGGTTGTCCGCCAGCTGGGCCATCTCCGAGGCCAGGTCGGCGTCGGCGAGCGCCTGGCTCATCAGCTGGGCGAGCTGCTCGCGCTGCTCCGGCGACAACGACGCCATCATCCGCTGGGCGGCGGCCTGCTGCCGGGCCAGCGCGTCGATCAGCTCCTCGACGTTCTCGGGATTCTCCGGGAAGAAGTCGCCGTGCTTGGCCATGAAGTCGGCGAACTGGTCGGTGGTGTCCTCCTGCCGGGCGTGCGCGGCGAGCAGGGAGTTCAGGTCGGCCAGCATGTCCTTGACGGCCTGCATCGCGGCCGAGTCCGGGTTCTCCAGCGCCTCCTTCATGCCCGCGAACTGGGACCCCAGGGTCTCCCGGCGGAGCATGTCCTGGATGGACTGGTAGAGCCGGCGTGCCTCGGGCGAGTGCCAGTCGTAGTCGTTCAGCGCCCGGACCGCGCCGGCGGTGTCGTCCGGCACGGTGGCCAGCTCCATCTCGGCCAGCCGGGCGTCGTCGCCCTCCTCACCGGCGAGGGTCTCCTGCTCGGCGGCGAGCGCCTGGTCCAGCGCGGCCCGGATCTGGTCCAGCGCTCCGCCGAGGTCACCGCGCCGCCGGGCCGCGGCCCGCAGCTTGCGGACTCGTTCCAGCAGCTTGTCCAGCCCGCCCCTGCCGTCCAGCCCCTCGCGCATCAGCCGCTGCAGGGCGTCGCGCAGGTTGCCGTCGGCCAGCACCTCCTCACCGATCCGGTCGACGGCCTCGCGGACGTCGTACGGCGGCGCGAGCGGGTCCGCCCCGCCCCGCCAGGGACCGTAGCGGAACCGCCCGTGCGGCCCGGGCCGCTCGGGCATCTCAGGCCGCCCCGTATACCGTACGTCCGTTCACGGTCTCCTTCTGTAGCCGCCTGGTCAGATGCAGGCCCTCCAGGGTGAACTCGACGGCCGCCGCGATCTGGCCGCGGGTGGCGTCGTCGCGGTAGCCGAGCCGGTCCAGCACCTTGGACAGCCCGGGCACGCTGCCGATCTGGGACAGCAGCTCGGTCGCCGGAACCAGCTCGCCGGTCTCTACCATCGCGCCCTCGGCGAACACGCTGGTGAAGCCGGAGAGGTCCAGGCCGGACAGCCGGTGCCGGAAGACGGCCGCGGTCGCCATCCGGAGCAGGTGCTCCAGCACGGCCCGCTCCCGGCCCTCCTCCCCCATCTCGAACTCGATCTTGCCCAGCAGGGTGGGCACCACGACGCCGACGTCGCCGATCCGGGCGACCGGGTCGTGGTCCGGCGTCCGCGCGGCCCGGCGCAGCGCGGCCGCCGACACCCCTTCCACGGCGGCGATCGAGAACCGGGCAGACACCCCCGAGCGCTGGTCCACCGAGGCCGACTCGCGCAGGTTTCGAGTAAGCGTCGCGATCACCTCGAGCAGGTGGTCGCCGACCTCGGCCACCGTCGCCGACTCCTGCCGCAGCAGCGCGACCTCGTCGTCGACCTCGGTCAGGTAATGGGTCCGCAGCTCCGCGCCGAACCGGTCCTTCAGCGGGGTGATGATCCGGCCGCGGTTGGTGTAGTCCTCCGGGTTGGCGGTCGAGGCCAGCAGCAGGTCGAGCGGGAGCCGCAGCGAGTACCCGCGGACCTGGATGTCGCGCTCCTCCAGCACGTTGAACAGCGCGACCTGGATCCGCTCGGCCAAGTCCGGCAGCTCGTTCAGCCCGAAGATCCCTCGGTTCGCCCGTGGCACCAGGCCGTAGTGCACCGTCTCCGGATCGCCGAGCGTGCGTCCCTGGGCGACCTTCACCGGGTCCACGTCGCCGATCAGGTCGCCGACGCTGGTGTCGGGTGTGGCGAGCTTCTCGGTGTAGCGATCGTCGCGGTGCCGCCAGGCGATCGGCAGGTCGTCGCCGAGTTCGACGGCCAGCGCGGTGCAGCGGACGCAGACCGGTCGGACCGGGTCGTCGTGGATCTCGCACCCGGCGACCTCGGGGCTCCACTCGTCCAGCAGGCCGGTCAGCGTTCGCATCAGCCGGGTCTTCCCCTGGCCGCGCTCGCCCAGCAGCATCAGGTCGTGACCGGCGAGCAGCGCGGTCTCGAGCTCGGGTAGCACGGTGTCGTCGAAGCCGACGATGCCGGGAAACGCGGTGTCGCCAGCCCGCAGCCGGGCGACGAGATTGGCGCGGATCTCTTCCTTGACCGTCCGCGGCCGGTATCCGGTGTCCAGCAGCTGGCCCAGGGTGGCGGGCCCCGGGTGATGAGCCGCCGGGTGATCAGTCTGTGCCGTCATACCGGCGACGCTACTCCGCGACCAAACGGGCTTGCGCGACCACTATTCAGTGTTACTATCTACTGGTAGTCAGTAATAGTGAGTAGTCACGAGAGGACCCCGATGGGCAGGCAGATGACAGAGATGCTCAAGGGCACGTTGGAGGGCATCGTGCTGGCGATCCTGGCCGGGCGATCCGCATACGGCTACGAGATCACCGCGTGGTTGCGGGAGCAGGGCTTCGCCGACATCGCCGAGGGCACCGTCTATGCCCTGCTGGTCCGGATCGAGCAGCGCGGCCTGGTCGATGTGGAGAAGGTCCCGTCGGAGAAGGGTCCACCGCGCAAGGTCTACACCCTCAACGGCGAGGGCCGGGACTATCTCGACGAGTTCTGGAGGACCTGGAGCTTCCTCACCGAACGGCTCGAACAGCTCCAGCACCAAGAACACCAGGAAGGAATCCAGTAATGGCACCAGCATGGATCGAGCAGGTCACCGGATCGCTCGAGCAGAAGAAGCAGTACCGGGCGTACAAGGCGCGGGCCAAGCAGCTGCCGGCGAACTACCGGGCCGCGTTCGAGGCGGTGGAGCGGTATCTGATGTACGCCGGTGGGATCGCGAAGGGTGACGTCCTGGTCCGGATGTACGGCGACCTCGTCGACCTGTTCGAGCAGAGCGCCGCCAACGAGACCCCGATCCGCGACATCGTCGGCGACGACCCGGTCGAGTTCGTCGAGACGTTCGTGGCGAACTACGCCGACGGGTCCTGGATCAGCAAGGAGCGGCAGCGGTTGATCGCCGCGATCGACGAGGCCGCCGCCGCGCCCGGCGAGGAGAAGCAGCGATGACGACGGACCTGGCGACCCCGCCCGCGATCCGGGTGCGCGGCCTGCAGAAGTCGTACGGGAAGCTCGAGGTGCTGCGCGGGGTCGACTTCGACGTGGCTCGCGGCAGCATCTTCGCCCTGCTCGGCTCCAACGGTGCCGGCAAGACGACGGTGGTGAAGATCTTGTCCACGCTGCTTGCGGCCGACGCCGGCAGCGCGGACGTCGACGAGATCGACGTCGCGAGCGGCGGCGCCGACGTCCGGGCCGCGATCAGCCTGACCGGCCAGTTCGCCGCGGTCGACGAGATCCTCACCGGCCGGGAGAACCTCGTGCTGGTGGCGCGGTTGCGCCACCTGGCCGGAGCCGGCCGGTTGGCCGACGAGCTGCTCGCCCGGTTCGGCCTGGCCGAGGCCGGCGGGCGGAAGGTGGCGACGTACTCCGGCGGAATGCGTCGCCGGCTCGACATCGCGATGAGCCTGATCGGGAACCCGCCGGTGGTCTTCCTGGACGAGCCGACCACCGGGCTGGATCCGCAGGCCCGGATCGAGGTCTGGAACTGCGTCAAGGAGCTGGCGGCCGGCGGCACCACGGTGCTGCTCACCACGCAGTACCTGGACGAGGCCGAACAGCTGGCCGACCGGATCGCCATCCTGCACGAGGGCCGGATCATCGTGAACGGCACCCTGGCCGAGCTCAAGCGGCTGCTGCCGCCCGCCACCGTCGAGTACGTCGAGAAGCAGCCCACGCTGGAGGAGGTCTTCCTCGCCGTGACCGCTCAGGAGAGGACCGAACGATGAGCACGCACTTCTTCGCCGACACCGCCGTCCTGCAGGGCCGGTCCCTGCGCCACATCGCGCGCAGCCCGGACACGATCATCACCACCGCGATCATGCCGATCGCCTTCATGCTGCTGTTCGTCTTCGTCTTCGGTGGCGCGATCGGCGGGGCGATCGAGGGCGGCTCGGACGCCTACGTCGACTACCTGCTGCCCGGCATCTTGCTGATCACGATCGCTTCGGGCATCTCCTATACGGCGTTCCGGCTCTTCCTGGACACCCAGAGCGGGATCTTCGAGCGGTTCCAGTCGATGCCGATCGCCCGCTCGTCGGTGCTGTGGGCGCACGTCGGGACCTCGCTGGTGGCCAACCTGGTTTCGGTGGTGGTGGTCGTGCTGGTGGCGCTGCTGATGGGCTTCCGCTCGGGCGCCGGTGTCGGAGCCTGGCTCGCGGTGGGCGGCATCCTGCTGCTCTTCACGCTGGCGCTGACCTGGGTAGCGGTCATTCCTGGGCTGACGGCGAAGTCGGCGGACGGCGCGGTCGCGTTCTCCTACCCGCTGATCTTCCTCCCGTTCATCAGCTCGGCGTTCGTGCCGACCGACAGCATGCCCGCCCCGGTGCGGGTCTTCGCCGAGAACCAGCCGGTGACCTCGATCGTCGACACCATCCGCGCTCTGCTCGCCGAGCAGCCGGTCGGCAACGACATCTGGATCGCCCTCGGCTGGTGCGTCGGGATCGGCGTGGTCGGGTACGCCTTCGCGATCCGGGCCTATCACCGCCGGATCTCCGGCTAGCCCGCTAGTCGCGCAGGTCCGAGGCGCGCGGGGCCTGCCAGCGGAAGTGCAGGGCCAGCAGCCGCAGGACGAAGCAGACTGCGGCGGCGGCGAGCGGGACCCAGGCGGGAAACCAGCCCGACTCGTACGCGACGACGACCAGGGTGGCAGCGACCAGCGCGGGGACGACGTACACGTCCTCGCGCAAGACCACCGGCGTCCGGCCCGCCAGCAGGTCGCGGAGTACGCCGCCGCCGACCCCGCTGACCACGCCCAGCAGCACGCTCGGCACCGGGTCGAGCCCGAAGAACAGCGACTTGCTGGCGCCGGTGGCGCAGAACAGGCCGAGCCCCGCCGCGTCGAACCAGTCGATCGTGCGCTCGATCCGGCGCAGCCGTGGATGGAACCGGAACGCCAGCAGCGCGGCCGCGGTCGGCACCAGGAAGAACCGCCAGTCGCGGAAGGACGCCGGCGGCACGTCCCCGATCAGCACGTCGCGGATGATGCCGCCACCGATCCCGGTGATCACCGCGAGGACGACCACGCCGACGATGTCGAACCGGACCCGGACCGCGAGCAGCGCGCCGGACAGCGCGAAGACGAAGATCCCGGCCAGGTCGAGCGCCACCTGTACCGTGTCCACGGACCGACCCTAACCAGAGTAGGTTTGCCAGGTAAGTTGATGAAGGAGTAGCCCGCCCCGATGTCCCCCGACCAGCCCGCCTCGCCCGCCCTCACCCCGCGGGAGATCCAAGCCCGGATCAGGTCCGGTGAGTCGCTGGCGGACGTGGCCGAGCTCGCCGGCATCCCGCTGGACCGGGTCGAGCGGTTCGCCGCGCCGGTGATCGCCGAGCGGGAGTACGTCGCCGCCCAGGCCCTGTCCGCGTCCGTCCGCCGCCGCGGGGAGACCTCCGGCCACCGCAACCTGCGGCTGACCATCACCGAGCGGCTGACCGGTCGCGGCGTGGATGTCGACACCCTGGCCTGGGACTCCTACCGGCTGGAGGACACCCGCTGGGGTGTCACCGCGACCTACACCGTGGGCGAGGCCGAGCGCCAGGCCTTGTTCTGGTACGACGTCCGCGGCCGGTTCTCCGTGGCCGGCAACGACGAAGCGCGCTGGGTGCTCGGCGAGCAGCCTCGTGACCTCGCGCCGGCCGCCGCCGGCGAGGACGCCGAGGACGTCGAGCCGACCGTGGACCTGAGCGACGAGCTGGCCATCGTCCGCGCGGTCCAGGAGCCGCCGCCCGCGGAGCAGCTGTCGAGCCGGCGCCGAGCGATCGAGGACGTGGTGGACGACGTGCTCGCGGGGATGGCCGAGGAGTCCGCGACGGCGTACGCGGGGCTGAGCGACGCCAGTGCGGTGCCGGAGTCGGCGTCGGTCCGGGGTGCCGGCTGGGAGCCGGCGATCGTGGTCGACTACCCGGTCGAGCCGAGCCAGGTCGAGCCGGCCGACGAGTTCGGCGAGGAGATGGCCGGGACCGACGAACCCGGCGAGCCCGACGCACCGACCGCGGTCGAGGACCGCGAGGACGAGGCCGACGCGCTCGAGGAGGAGCAGGCCGAGGAGGGGCAGCCCAAGCCGAAGCGGGCCCAGGAAGGACAGGCCCAGCCGGAGCAGGCCGAGCCCGAGCCCGTCGCGGCGACCGAGCCGGAGCCCAGCACCGAGGCGCCGGCCAAGCGCTCGGGCCGCAAGCGCGCCTCCGTCCCCAGCTGGGACGAGATCATGTTCGGCTCGCCGAAACGCCCCTGACCCGCGCCACCCCGTCTTCGCTCGCTTTCACCGCACTTCGCTCGTGAAGTTCGTCGCGCGAAGTGGGGCCAACCCGCGCGGAGTCGGGTCGCGGGGTGGGCCGGGTCGCGGGAGTGGTTACGTCCGATCGACTCACTCGGGTCCGGTGGCGACCGGACGGGACGGGTCGCTGACCCAGTCGCTCCACGAGCCCGGATAGATCGCGGCGCCGCCGCGGCCGGCGATCGTCAGCGCCAGCAGCGTGTGAGCGGCGGTCACGCCCGAGCCGCAGTAGAGCACCGGCTCGTCCGGCAGCCCGGCGAACCGGTCGGCGAGCACCTCGGCCGCGAGGAAGCGCCCGGCCGGGTCGAGATTCCCGGTCGAGGGCAGGCTCTGCGCGCCGGGAATGTGGCCGGCCACCGGGTCCATCGGTTCGACCTCGCCGCGAAAGCGCTCCCCCGCCCGGACGTCCACCACGGTGACCGGATCGCCGGCGTCCAGCCGCGCGGTCAGCGCGTCGGCGTCGACCTGGGCCCGCGCACCGGGCCTGCCGGCGAAGGTGCCCGGCGGGACCGGCCGGCCGGGTCCGGTCTCCACCGGCCGGTCCTCGGCCAGCCAGCCGGCGTAGCCCCCGTTCAGCACCCGGACCCGGTCATGCCCGGCGTCGGTGAGCAACCACCACAGCCGCGACGCGGCCAGCGAGGTGTCCGGGTCGTAGACCACCACCAGGTCGCCGGCCGAGATCCCGATCCGGCGCATGGCGGCGGCGAAGTCGGCCGGGTCCGGCAGCGGATGCCGGCCACCCGCTCCGCCGGGGCGATGGGCGCCGGACAGCTCCGACTCGAGGTCGACGTACTGCGCGCCGGGCAGGTGACCCTGCTCGTACGCCGGCCGGCCGGGCGGTCCGGCGAGCCACCACCGCACGTCGGCCAGCACCGGCGGCTCGTCGGACTCGATCAGCTCGGCCAGCTCGCCCGGCTCGATCAGCACGGGTTCGGTCAGCACTGGTTCGGTCAGCACTGGCTCGGTCAGCACCGGCTCGGTCAGGGCGTCGTTCACCCGGCCGAGTGTGTCATCGACTCATCAGCTCCGGTGTGCGCGTCTCGCTCTCCAGCACGGGCCGGTCGAACGAGGCCTTGGCGGCGAGCGCCGGCAGCAGGGTCGCGAGGGCGTACGCGATGCCGGCGATCGCGAACGCGCCACTCAGCCCGGCCAGCGCGATCAGCGCGGACGCGACCAGCCCGCCGAGCGGCATCCCGGCCCACGCGATCGCGCCGGCCAGGGCGTCCACCCGGCCGACCATCGGCCGCGGCGTCCGTTCGAAGAAGATCGCGCCGAGCATCGGGTTGAGCAGGCCCGAGGCCAGGCCGGCGACCGCATAGGTGGCCGCGACCACGGGCAGCGGCGCGTTCAGGGCCAGCACCAGGAACGGCGGCGGGCCGGCGATCGCGAACGCGACGAAGTACGTCGTCCGCCGCGGCAGCCGGTCGCCGCGCCAGCTGGCGAACAGCGAGCTGAGCACCGAGCACGCGGCCGTGCAGCTGAGCACCAGCCCGATCGCCGCCACCCCGCGCCCGGTGGAGTGCGCCCAGACCGGCAGCAGCACCGACATCTTGGCGACGTCCAGCAGGTTGGTGACCATGATCATGATCACCAGGGTGAGCAGCAGCCGGTCGCCGCGCAGGAAGCGCCAGCCGGCCCGCAGCCGGCTGCGGTAGCTCTCCCCCGCCTCGCCCGGATCACCCGGATCGCTGCGGTGGTCGAGTGCGGCAGGCAGTCCGAGCCGCCCGGCGACGGCACTGACGGCGAAGCAGGCCGCGGTCAACGCGATCGCGCCGGGCGGCCCGGCCACGGCGATCAGGGCGGCCGCCGCCGCCGGTCCGACCAGGCCGGAGCCGCGCTCGATCGCGCCCGCCAGCCCGGTCACCCGTTCCAGCGGCACGCCGGCGAGGTCGGCCAGGAACGGGACCGCGGTGTGCTTGGCGGTGTCGCCCGGCCCGCGCAGCGCGCCGCCGATCGCGACCAGCGCGAGCAGCACCGGCAACCCGAGCAGCCCGAGCTGGTGCAGGGCCGGGATCGCCGCGATCACGACGGCGCTGGCCAGGTCGGCGAGCACGCTCACCCGGCGCTGGCCGAGCCGGTCGATCACCGGTCCGGCCAGGGCCTTGACCCCGACGTACGGCGCCAGCTCGAACGCCGCCACCAACCCGGTCTGGGTCGCCGAGCCGGTGGTGACCAGCACGAACCACGGCACCGCGATGGCCATCACCCGGGTGCCGGTGTAGGCCAGCGCACTGATCCCGAGCAGGGCCGCGATGCTCCCCCGGCCGCTCACGCCGGGCCCGCTTCGCTCGCACCCGGCGTTGCCAGTCCGTCGGGCATCGGCAACAGCTGGAACTGCGCGACGACCAGCCGGGTTCCCTCGGGCGCGGGCTCGCCGACGCGATGGCCACGGTAGGACTCCAGCAGCGCGTTCAGCTCCGCGCCGAGCCGGCTCGCCTCGTCCGGGGTCAGCTGGAGCAGCACATCCGACAGGCTGAGCGCCCGGCGCCACGGCTCGGGCAGGTCGTAGCGCGCGGCCCGCGAGCGGGCGATGTTGCGCACCATCGCATCGACGATCGCGTCCTCGTAGATCAGGCCCTCGCCGTCGGGCACGTCCATCTCGAAGATGGTGGTCCGGTGTGCCGCCCGCCACCAGCGCTCCCGCGCGTTGCCGCGCTCGGCGTCCTCGACGATGAAGCCGTACTTCTCCAGCTGGCGCAGGTGGTAGGACAGCGCGCCGCTGGTCAGCCCGAGCTGTTCGGCGAGCGAGGTCGCGGTGGCCGGACCGTACGTCCGCAGCAGGCCCAGCAGCCGCACCCGGAGCGGGTGCGCGAGCCCGCGCAGGTTCTCGCTGGTGACGACGACGAGGTCTTGCTGCTCATCCATGACCGCCAACATACCTTTGCAAAGTCAGCTTTGCAAAGAGTTCTTTGCGATTTCTGCCGCCGAGTGAACCGGCTCAGCCCGGTTCGTCCTCGTCCCGGCCGAACGGCAACGGCTCCGCCGCTCCCGCCTGGGCCACCAGCCGGGTGATCCGGTGCCGGTGGTGCCGCCGGCACAGCACCTCGTACGCGATCACGGCCGGCTCGGCCGCGTCCAGCGCCATCCCGTCGACCGGGTGGGTATCGCCGACCACGACCTGATCGCCCTCGACGACCATCACCCCGTCCACGGTCCGGGCGTTGTGGGTCGCCCGCCGGCCGCACCAGCACAAGGCCCGCACCTGCAGCACCTCGATCCGGTCGGCCAGCTCCACCATCCGTTGCGCGCCCGGGAACAGCCGGCTGCGGAAGTCGGTCAAGATGCCGACGGCGAACACGTCGATGTCCAGCTCGTCGACGATCGCCGCCAGCTGGTCGACCTGCGCCGGCGTGTAGAACTGGGTCTCGTCGCAGATCAGGTAGTCCACCCGGAGGCCAGCGGTCAGCTGGCCGACGACGAAGGCCCAGAAGTCGAACTCGGTGGTCACCTCGATCGCCGGGCGCTCCAGCCCCAGCCGGGACGAGATGGTCGCCTCCCCCGCCCGGTCCTGGCTGGTGAACAACCGGCCGGACCGGCCGCTCACCGCGTGGGTGTAGTCCAATTGCAGCGCCAGGGTCGACTTGCCGCAGTCCATCGGGCCGGTGAAGAACACGAACTCCGCCACCCCCGCATCCTGTCAGCCGGGAAATCCGCCGAGCACCTGATGCCCGGCGGTTACGCTGCCGACGCCCGCACCACAGGGACCACGAGGAGATGCCCGATGCCGCCGACCGCAAGCATGCCCGGACTGTCCCGGCGATTCACCGGCGTCGCGTCGTCGGTCGTCCGGGACCTGCTGGCGCTGACCCAGCGCCCCGGCGTGATCTCGTTCGCCGGCGGTCTGCCGGCACCGGAGCTGTTCGACGTCGAGGGCGCGCAGGCAGCCTTCGAGGAGGTCTTCGCCCGTGCTGGCCGGCGGGCCCTGCAGTACTCCACCACCGAGGGCGACCCGCGGCTACGGGAACGGATCGCCGAGCTGTACCTGGCGCGCGGGCTGCCGACCGTTGCGGACCAGATCGTGGTCACCACCGGCTCGCAGCAGGGCCTCAGCCTGCTGGCCCAGGCGCTGGTCGATCCCGGGGACGTCGTGTTCGTGGAACGCCCCAGCTATCTCGCCGCGCTGCAGTGTTTCGGCCTGGCCGGAGCCAGACTGGTCTCGGTGCCGAGCGCCGGCGACGGCATCGACATCGATGCCCTGGATGCGCTGGCGGCGGCCCATCGACCGGTCGCCCTCTATACGGTGCCGACCTTCCACAACCCGACCGGCCGCACCCTGGATCGGGCGAACCGGGCCGCCCTGGTCGACGTCGCCGCCCGGCACGGCTTCCGGGTCCTCGAGGACGATCCGTATCAGCAGCTGCGCTACTCCGGCGAGCCGATGCCGCCGATGCCGACGCTGACCGACGACCCGGAGCTGGTGGTGTGCACCGGCAGCCTGTCCAAGATCTTGGCGCCCGGTCTGCGGATCGGCTGGGTCCGCACCACGCCGGCGATTCGGGCGGCGGTAGTGGTCGGCAAGCAGGCCGCCGACCTGCACACCTCCACCCTGGACCAGGCGGCGGCGGAGGCGTACCTGGCCTCGGGCCGGCTCGGCCCCGCGCTGGACCGGGCCTGTGCGGAATACCGGTCACGCCGCGACGCGCTGCTCGGCGGCCTGCCCGACGCGCTGCCGGCGGGCAGCAGCTGGAACCGACCCGACGGCGGCATGTTCGTCTGGGCCCGGCTGCCGGACCGGCTGAATGCCACCGACTACCTGCCGCGGGCGCTGGCGCGCGACGTCGCCTACGTCCCGGGGGCACCGTTCTTCCCGACCGCGCCGGAACCGCAGACGCTGCGGCTGTCCTTCACCACCTACGCCCCCGACCAGATCCGGGAGGGTACCCGCCGGCTGGCGGCCGCCTTCGCCCACTGACCCCGGCTGCCCGAAGGGGCAGCCAGCCGTGCCCCGACGTCGGGTCTGCCGTCCGTGCCACCGCCGGCCGCGGCGTTCTACGGTCGGCAGGGCACCGCCACGTACCGGCTCGCAGAGAACGGCGCAGATGACGCTCGGAACCCAGGGCCCGACCGACTCCGGCGGCGGGAGAGCCCGGCCGCCGAAGGCGGCTGCGGCACGCCGGAAGAAGCCCGTGATCCGGCGGAATCCCGCTGCCACCCCGACCGATCCCGGCGCGGTTCCGGTCTCCGCCCAACTGCTGGATCTCCAGCGGCTGGCCGGTAACGCGGCCGTCGTCGGCCTGCTCGGCTCGGGCCGGACAGCCGGCCGGCTGCCCGCGTCGGCGGTGGGCTCGCTCGCCCTGCAACGCAGTCCGGGAGAGCTGAAGTCGGACGGCTTGGTGCTGTCCGTGCTGGTCCGCGGTTGGACGGTCAGCTGGTTCTTCTCGACCGAGGAGCTCGGCACCACCGCGGTCGAGTTCTTGAAGGGCGACCCGGGCCAGATCGCCACCATCGAGCAACAGATCACCAAGACGCTGCAAGGTCCCGACGGCAAGCTCGCCGAGGGAGTCGCGTATCTGGAGAGCCCGCCGGTCGCCGCCGAACTGCGCAACGACATCAAGGACTGGCCCGGCAAGCGCGCGCTGGCGAGGCTGCCGCAACGGCTCGCGGCGCGGGCGGCCGCGGTCCGGTCCACCCGGTTGCGCTATCCGCTGGAGACACAGCTGGCCGCGTCGGCCGGCCTCGGCCCGGCGGACATCGACTGGGCCCGGGAGATCGCCGCCATCAGGGCCAAGCCGATCGACTGGAACACGATGCTCGAGGCCAGCCGGGCCGACCGGTTCGAGCTCGCGCTGCGGGTGCTGGAGGCGGAGGCGGCGGCCGGCCCCGATCCGGTGCCCGGCGTGCCGCTGCATACCGACCTGCTGCGCGCGAACATCTACGCGAAGTACGCGGCCACCGATCCGGCGCCGTCGGAGCTGCAGACCGACGAGATGACCAAGACCCACAGCGAGGCGTTCCTCGGTCGCTGGCTGCCCACGATCCGTGCCGTCCGGCTGGTTCCGGACGGGTTCGAGCTGACCGGCTTCGCCCCGACCGGGGATCTCGATCCGATCCGCAAGGCGCTGGTCAGCCGCTACATCGAGGAGGCCGCCCCGCGCACGATGGAGAAGTTCCTGCTCGACAAGTGGGTCGCCGACGGTGCCAGCCGTTCCCCCGAGCAGTTCATCCGGACCGCCGACATCTCGGCGGTGCGCTCCTCGACGATCCAGCATCTGGCCAAGGACTTCCAGCGCTGGGCGGTGCTCCAGCCGGGGTTCCGGGGTGCGTTCTGGTCCGACGTCGGCCAGCGTGCGGCGTTCGCCGCCCTGACCGCCATGTTCACCTCGGCGCGGGCGCTGCAGAGCTTCAACGCCGGCCTCGGCGACCGGTTCGAGCACGCCACGATGTCGGAGCTGACCCAGGAGGAGTTCGGCATCGCGAAGGACCCGTACGGCTACAGCCAGCGGCTGGAGTCGACGGCCGCGGTGACGAACGGGCTGGTCGCCACGCTCGTCCCCGGCAAGGGCATCGAGGGCAGCCTGACTGCCTGGTTGCGCGGCGTCGCTGCCACCTGGTCCCCCGGCAGCGACGACGCCCAGCCGGTGGCGGCCCTGCTCGGCCTGTTCCAGGTGCTCGGCGGCCTCAAGTCCACCGTGGAGGACCAGCAGAAGAACGTCGGCCAGCAGCTGTCCCGCGAGATGGACGTCAGCTATCCCAAGATCGAGCAGATCATCCGGAACGAGGCGGCCTATGCCGACGACTTCATCAAGAACAAGTGGATCCCGGCGCTGAAGGCCGTCGCGCTGGAGCAGATCACCGCCAACCGCGACGAGATGAAGCAGAACCTGGCGAAGTGGCCGGAGTACCGGGCGCAGGCGGCCGCGAAGTTCCGGATCTGCGCGCACGTGCTGGAAGACCTCGGCCAGCGGCTCTCCTCCGGCGACCTGGACTCGATCGAGCTGGACGGCCAGGTACTCACCAAGGCGCACCTCCCGCAGCTGGAGAAGGCTCGCGACTTCATGCAGGACCGGGCCGACGAGATGAGCGACGACTCCAAGGCCGCCGACAAGAAGGACGAGATGCAGGAGGCCGTCGACGGCTTCGAGAAGGTGCGCAAGCGGATCGTCAGCGGCGAGTACAAGCCGGTCGACTACACCAAGGCCGTCTACGACGCCGCCCGGCAGCGGCTGGGGATCGCGGGCTACGAGAGCTGGACCACGATGGGGATGGCGCTCGATCGCTGGGTCGTGGTTCCGGAGAACCCGTTCCTGGCGTACGCCATCGCCCGCTGGCAGTGGGAGGAGAAGGTCAAGGAGCTCGACCACTCCTTCAAGGTGTTCCTGGCCCTCGGCCTGCTGACGGTGGCGTCGTGCGTCGTGCCCGGTGCGGCCGGCATCGCGCTCGGTGCGCTCGACGTGGCCGTCGGCATCGCGCACGGGATCGGCCAGGTGCAGGACGCGTACAAGCTGCTCGATCTGGCCAAGCTGGACGACAAGCAGTCGGTCCGCGGCGTGACCGTGGAGGAGGCCCGGGCGGCGCTGAAGACGGCCTGGATCGGGCTGGGGCTGAACATCCTGCTCGGCGGGGCCGGCATGGCCGCGCTGTTCGGCCGGCTGATCCTCAAGGGCCGTGGTGCCGCGAAGATCCCGGGCGAGCTCACCCACCTGTCCGCGCTGGCCAAGGTGAACCCGCTCGCCGCGGAGCAGATGATCGCCAAGGTCAAGGACCTGGCGAAGGTGGACGAGCTGCTGAAGCTGACCGGCGACTCGCTGTTGCTGGAGCGGATGCTGGGCAAGACCTCGAACGTCGCCCACCTCGAGTTCGTGCTGATGCACGGCGACCCGCGCAAGATGATGGAGCTGATCGAGATCGCCGGCGACTCGACCAAGCTCGGCAACGTGCTCGCGCATGCGCCGAACGCGGCCACCGCGGAGAGGCTGCTGCGACTGACCGACGACGCCGACGGTCTTGCCCTGCTGCTGAAGAACAGCTCGAACGCCGGCATCGCCGAGGAGCTGGTGCGCTGGACCAACCCGCAGCTGGCCAACCATATGCTGGCCCGCGCGCCCGACCAGACCGCGCTGCTCCGGCTGAAGGGCACCGGGGTGTCGCCGGAAATCGCCGCCCAGGGCCTGACCAAGGCGGACAACCCGGATGAGCTGATCGCCCTGATCCGCAAGATGGACTCCGGTCCCAACCAGGTCGGCAAGCTGCTGACGGACAAGACGGTGAAGGAGGTCGAGGCCCTGCTGGCCAAGGGCATCCGGCCGTGGGAGGTCGAGATGGGCATCGGCTCGCCGCTGCCCGCGACCCGGGCCCAGCCGTCGTTCCCGATCGCCAAGGTCGACCTGCCGGCGGAGACCAAGGCGATCCTGGAGATCTACGACGTGGCCGGCGCGAAGCTGTTCGAGAAGCTGGCGCCGCACGAGATCAGCCGGATCAAGAAGATCATGGGCCAGAACCGGTTGCCGAAGGAGGCTCGCGACATCCTCACCAAGCCGGGAGCGAAGTGGGCGCTGGAGGGCGCGGACTCACCGGGCAGCTTCGTCGACCGCTGGGAGTACTTCAGCCGGCAGCGGTGGAAGGAGGAGCGCGACGCCGTGGCCAAGGCCGCCGCAGGTGGGATGTACAAGAACCAGAACCTGAACAAGGTGACGGCCGAGCTGATGGCCGACCCGGCGAAGTGGGGCCAGCTGACCAAGCAGTTGGAGGACGCGCAGAAGGCGGTGAACCAGCTGGCCGGCAAGGGCTGGGCGGATCTGGGCGCCAAGATCGACCAGAACGTGCTCAAGGCGAGCGCCAGCCAGCTCAGCTTCGGCGGCGAGGCGGCGTCGGCCTACCATGTCCAGGTGCACCTGGCCGAGC
>NZ_BAABAB010000007.1:230321-287549 GCF_039537205.1 Microlunatus ginsengisoli
CGGGCCAGACGGCGGCCTACATCGCCAGCGCGCGGCGTACCGTCGCCGAGGGCACGTTCCTGGGCGCCACATCGAACGAGGGAGCCATGTCGTACCTGTTCGCGCGTTCGGTCGCCGGTCCCGGCGGCGTGGTGACGAAGCTGGAGACCAGGGTCATCGTCCGCGAGAACTGGGCGCTGATCGCAACCCACGGCAAACCGCTCGGCGGCGGCTGATGGCCGGCGACGACGACGCGGAACGGAGCCCCGAGGACCGGCTGACCACGGTGGCAGCACTGCTGGATCGGGCTCGGACGGCCGACGAGCCGGCGCGGGCCGTGCAGGCGCTGGTCGAGATCGCCCAGGCGGCCGGCGCACTCGGCTGGGACCTGGACGGATCGGACGCCGAGCCGGTCGCGGCGACCCTGCGGGCGATGGCGACACGCGACCGGCAGCTGGTCGACTGGGCCGTGCTCACCGTCACCAACCTGCTCTACGACGACGATCCGGGCGAGGTCGTCGACGCGCTGCTGGCCCGGTCGGGCTACCAGCTGCTGCGCGATCTCGGCGACGATGCGGACAGCCGTCTCGACCCCGGGCATCTGGCCGACGTCGACGCCGAGCTGGCCGAGGTGGTCGAGGAGCGCGGCCTGGCCGCGCTGGTGGCGCAGCGGCGCCCCACCGCGATCCCGCACAGCCACAGCTGGTGGTTCGAGCCCGCCGACTGAGTTCAGGCACGACCCGCGCTCAGTCGCGGAACAGCGGCACCAGCATCTCGTCCGGGGTGAGCGAGCCGTGCATGCCGACCAGCGTGAGCTCGCGCGGGAACTGCCGGGTCATCACCGCCCACGGTGCGCGCATCGCCACCAGCAGGTGGCCGTAGCGCTCCGAGATCTCCGGGTCGACCGGACCGAACCAGCCCTCGTCGATCGCCTCGGCCCGGGTACGTACCCAGGCCCGGTCGCCGAGCAGGCCGCGCCAGCGCGCGGCGACGGCGTCCACCGGCTGGCCGCCGGCCTCGGCGTCGACGTACAGCTGCCGGAACCGGCCCTCGCCGGCGATCGCCGACACGCCGGCCATCAGGTCGGGTACGTCCTCGGCGACGATCTGCCGCTCCGCGGGCACGTCGACCATCCCGTGGTCGCCGGTGATCAGCAGCCGGACGTCGTCGTCCAGGGCGTCGCGCAGCCGCTCGCACAGCGCGTCGATCCGGCCGAGCTGGGCCAGCCAATCGGCGGATTCCCAGCCCTGGACGTGGCCGGTGTGGTCGAGCTCGCGCTCGTAGGCGTAGACGATGCTGCGCGAGCCGGCCAGCGCGGCCTCGGCGACCAGCGCGATCCGCTGCTCCTCGTCCCGCTCGTGCTCGAACGCGGCGAACGCGGGGCCGCGGAGTACGGCCTCGGTCAGCCCGCTGACGGCGAACCGTTCCAGCCCGACGGAGGTCACGCTGACGCCGGCCTCGACCGCGCGCTCGAAGAAGGTCGGCTTCGGCTGGTAGGCGCGGGCCACCAGGTCCGACTCCCAGGTCAGGGCGTTCAGGATCTCGCCGGTCTGCGGCACCCGGGAGGTGTAGCCGACCAGCCCGTGCAGGCCGGGCGGGAGCCCGGTGCCGAGGCTGGCCAGGCTGGTCGCCGTCGTGCTCGGCACGCCGGAGGTGATCGCCGTCGCGTCGCCCAGCAGCGAGGCGAGGTAGGGCGCCCGGCGCAGGTTCCGGCGGACCGCATGCCAGCCCAGGCCGTCCACCAGCACGACCACATAACGCCGGGCGTCCGGCAGGCCGAGGATGTCGTCGTGGTAGCCGGGCACGCCGAGCCGGGCGCCGACGCCCGGCATCAGCTCGGCCAGGGTCGAGGTTCCGTAGTCCGGCACGACCATCGGCGGCAGGGGCGAGCCGACCGGCAGGGGCGAGCCGACCGGCAGGGGCGACGCCACCATCTCCCCCGACGCCGGCGTCATACGTTGGCCGCTCGCTGCAGGGAGCCGCCGAAGCGGACCAGCCGAGCGACCCGCTCGGCGCCGTCGCCGCCGGTGCTCATCCGCACGGTCAGGTCGTCGCCGACCATCGTCCCGGTGAAACCGTGGTCGGCCTCGCACTGCGGGTCGCTGCAGCTCGCCGGCTCCAGATCCACCCGGCGCACCGCGCCCCAGCCAACCGTCAGCCACGCCTCGTCGGAGCCGGTGTCGCCGGTGCGAAAGCTCTGCGGCTGCCCGACCACCCGGGTGACCACCACGCTGTTGATCTTGGACAGGGCCACCGACTCGGTCGACGATGCGGCGAAGGTGCCGGACTGCGGCGGCTCGGCCGGCTGGTCGTCGGTGTGCCCCACGATCAGCCGGGTCGGGGTCAGCGCCAGCACGGTGATGTGGCGGTGGATCTCGTCGTGGTTGAAGGTGGGCTCGTGGTGCACGACGAAGTCGACCAGGTCCTCGCTGCCCAGGGCCAGCCGGATCGCGTCCTCGACGAGCTCAGGAAAGTACCCACACGCGTCGATCTCCGCGCGCAGCTCCCTGCGCGTCGCGTCCAGCCTCATGGGAGGAACCCTACAGACCCCGGGCGAGCGGATCGCGCTGCGCGCTGGTCGGCGCGATGGTCACCGTGCCGCCCAGCACGGCGATCCCGTTGACCGAGGCGATGCAGGGTCGCAACGACACCGACGCGAGCTGGGGCAGGTCGTCGGCGAGCTGGGCCATCCGGTGCAGCATGTCCTCGACCGCGCTCACGTCGATCCCGCGACTGCCGTGCCGGCCGAACAGCGCCGGCGCCGCCTTCAGGTCGCGCACCATGCCGGCCGCGTCGGCGGTCAGCAGCGGTGGAACCCGGTAGGCGACGTCGCCCAGCAGCTCGGTGGCGATGCCGTCCAGACCGACCGAGACGATCGGGCCGAACGCCGCATCCTCCCGGCTGGTCAGCGCCAGCGCGACGCCCGGCGGCGCCATCGCCTGCACCACCGGAGCCGCGCTCGCGGCCGCCGCGTCGGCGCCTCCCCCCGGCTGCCGGCTCACGCCCAACTGCTCGACCAGCCGGCCGAGATCGGCCCAGGCCTCGGCCATCTCGTCCTCGTCGTCGATGTTGCGATACACGCTCGCCTGGTCCGGCCGCCCGCGCACCGCGAGCGACGTCGCCTTCAGCACGACGTTCCAGCCGAGCCGTTGCGCGGCCGCCGTCGCCTCCTCCAGGGTCGCGACCGCGACACTCGGCACGACCTTCACGCCGTAGGTCCGCAGCAGTTCGGCGGTCTCGTCCGGCTCGAGCGTCCGGCCGTCCGGTTCGGCGCCCAGCCAGCTGTTCACCAGCTTCCGGGCGGCGGCCTGGTCCACCTCGAGCAGCGGGACGGCGCCGGCATCGCGGTCGCGCCAGTGGGCGTACGCCGTCAGTGCCGCCAGCGCGTGCACCGCGTCGACCGTGGCGTCGAAAGTGGGCAGCGAGCCCATCAGGTCCGGCCCGTGCCCGGCGTGCTCCGGCGTCTCGAAGTCCAGCAGCACCGCGATGACCGGTTTGCTCGCCCCGGCGGCGACGCCGGACAGCGCGGCCTGGGTCTGCTCGGTGCCACCGGTGTAGGCGTAGACCGCGGCGACCAGCACCGAGCCGCAGCGGTCGTCGTCCATGGCCGCCTGGGCCGCCGCGCGGAACTGCTGCGGATCCGCCGCCGGGTCCAGCAGCACCGCCTCGCCGTCCAGCAGCAGCCCGACGCCGGCGATGGTGTGCGACATCTGCACCGCCAAGGTGGGCGAGTTGGTGATCAGCCGGACCCGCGGCCCACGCGGCAGCGGCTGCCTGGACGCGATCTTGGCGATGTCGAACATCGCGCCGCGGCGGTGCACCACCATCACCCCGGCCTGCCGGAACAGCGAGTCGACCGCCTCGTCCGGGGCGTGTCCGAGGCCACCGCGGACGCCGTAGTGGGCCGCGCGGTGGGTGCGGCCGGGATCCAGCACGACGACCGGCTTGCGATTGGCCAGCCGGCGCGCGATCCGGGAGAACTTGCGCGGGTTGCCGATCGAGTCCAGGGCCAGCAGGCAGACCCGGGTGGCCTCGTCGTCCTCCCAGTACTGCATCACGTCGTTGGCGGTGATGTCGGCGTACTCCCCGCTGCTGATCACGCTCGACATCCCGATGTCGTGCCGGTTCGCGTAGTTGAGCAACCCGATCCCGACCGCAGCGGACTGGCAGTACAGGCCGACGCCCCCGGTCCGCGGCATCGGCCCGGGGGTGGCGTTCAGCGAGCAGTGGGGATCGGTGTTGATCACCCCGAGCGCGTCCGGGCCGAGGGCCCGGATGCCGTACGCCCGGGCCAGGTTGACCACCGTCCGGGCCGCGTCGATCGGCGAGTCGGTGCCGGTCAGCACCACCATCGCGTGCGCGCCCTTGTGCGCCGCGTCGATCACCACCCCGCCGAGCACCCGGGTCGGCACCGACACCACGGCCAGGTCGATCCGGCCCGGCACCGTCGCCACCGAGGCCGCGGTGCGGACCCCGACCACCTGCACGTCGTCGGTGCTGACCGCGGTGATGTCGCCCCGGAAGCCACCCTCGATCAGCGAGCTGATCAGGCCCTGCACCCGGGCGCCCGGACCGAGCACGACCAGCCGCTCCGCGGTCAGCAGCCGGCGCATCGAGGCGCTCTCGGCCCGGTGCTCGCGGCGCTCCATCACCCCGACCGAGGTGTCGGTCGGCAGGATCGGGAACTCGACGTGCAGCACGCCGTCGTCGAAGCCCTTGGACACCTTGTAGCCGGCGTCGGCGAAGACGGACGCCATCCGGGCGTTCTGCGGCAGCAGCTCGGCATAGAACCGGACGATGCCGCGCTCGCGCGCGGCCTCGGCGAGGTGCTCCAGCAGCAGCTGCGCGATCCCGCGGCCCTGGTGCGCGTCCTCGACCAGGAAGGCGACCTCGGCGTCGTCGCGGTAGGCCCGGTCGTAGCGGCCGACGGCGATCATCTGGGTCCCGACGGTGAGGATGAAGGCGACCCGGTCGACGTAGTCGACCTCGGTGAATCGCTTCACGTCGCGCTGGCTCAGCTTCGGATACGGCGCGAAGAACCGCAGGTACTTCGACTCCGGCGAGACCCGGTCGTAGAACTCGACCAGCATTGACGCGTCGTCGGGCCGGATCGGTCGCAGGTGCGCGACACCGCCGTCGGTGAGCAGGACGTCGGCCTCCCACTCGGTGGGATAGCCGGGCGGCAGGCTGTCTCGGGGAAGCACCGAGTCCAACGCGCTGCCGGCGGTGATCTCGGTCCGGTTCCCGGGGGCAGGCAGCACGAGGGCAAGCCTACGCATCCGCGCGGGCAGTGTTCGGCCGGTGACCACTAACCTGTGCCAGGAGACGATGCAGGAGGCCAGCAGTGAAGCTCAACCCCCATGTCCGGGCGGCCCGGGACTTCCTTCTCCGCTATCGGGACGACTACGACACGGCGTACGCGGGATTCGCGTGGCCCCAGCTGCCCCGCTACAACTTCGCGACGGAGTGGTTCGACGGCCTCGCCGAGGAGAACCCGGACGGGATCGCGCTCTGGCTGATCGAGCCTGACGGCGCCGAGACGAAACTCACCTTCGCCGGGCTGCGCGACCGCTCCCTCGCGGCCGCCCGGCTGCTCGCCGACGCCGGGCTGGGCCGAGGCGACCGGGCGCTGGTCGTGCTCGGCAACTGCGTCCCGCTCTGGGAGATCATGCTCGGTGCGATCCGGCTCGGCGTGGTGGTCATCCCGGCCACCCCCCAGCTGTCGCCGGCCGACCTGGCCGACCGGGTCGAGCGCGGGGCGGCCCGGCTGCTGGTGGCACACGGCGCCGACGCGGCGAAGTTCGCCGAGGTCGAGGTGGAGCTGGGCAAGATCGCGGTCGGCGAGGATGACGTACCGCCGGGGTGGCGGGGCTATGCCGAGGTGGACCGGTTCGGCGACGGCGACCCGCTGCCGGTCGGCGGGACCAAGGGCAGCGACCCGATGCTGCTCTACTTCACCTCCGGCACGACCGCCCTGCCCAAACTGGTCGAGCACACCCACACGTCCTATCCGATCGGTCACCTGTCGACCATGTACTGGATGGGCCTGCAGCCGGGCGACGTCCACCTGAACATCTCCTCGCCGGGCTGGGCCAAGCACGCCTGGAGCAACTTCTTCGCCCCCTGGCTGGCCGGGGCGACGGTGCTGGTCTACAACTTCGCCCGGTTCGACGCCGGGGCACTGCTGGACGTCCTGCAGCGCGCCCGGGTGACCACGTTCTGCGCGCCGCCGACGGTCTGGCGGATGCTGATCCAGGCCGATCTGGGTTCGGCGAGGGTCGAGATCCGGGAGGCGCTGTCGGCGGGCGAGCCGCTGAACCCGGAGGTGATCGAGCAGGTCCGGGCGGCCTGGGGCGTGACGATCCGGGACGGCTACGGACAGACCGAGACCAGTGCCCAGGTCGGCAACCCGCCGGGCGCGGCGATCAAGCTCGGCTCGATGGGCCGGCCGCTGCCCGGCTATCGCGTGGTCCTGGTCGATCCCGCCAGCGGTGAGGTCGGGACCGACGAGGGCGAGCTGTGCCTGGAACTGGAGCCCAGGCGACCGGTGCCGTTGATGACCGGCTACAAGTCCGACGCGGACACCTTCGATCCCGAGCTGAACGAGCACGCCTTCGCGGGCAACCGCTATCACACCGGCGACGTGGTCGGACTCGACGCCGACGGCTATCTCACCTACGTCGGCCGCGCCGACGACGTGTTCAAGGCCAGCGACTACCGGATCAGCCCGTTCGAGCTGGAGTCGGTGCTGATCGAGCATCCCGCGGTGGCCGAGGCCGCGGTCGTGCCGGCGCCGGACCCGATCCGGCTGGCCGTGCCCAAGGCGTACGTCGTGCTGAGCGCCGGGCACGAGCCCGACGCCGACACCGCCCGGTCGATCCTGGCCTATGCCCGCGAGCACCTGGCGCCGTACAAACGGGTGCGCCGGATCGAGTTCGGTGAGCTACCGAAGACCATTAGTGGGAAGATCCGGCGAGTAGAGTTGCGGGCCCTGGAGGACGACGACCGGACCGGCGCGCGCGAGTTCAAGGAGACCGACTTCGAATGGTGAAGGCCGAGCCACCCACCCTGCGCGGCCTGGTGAGCGCGTACGTCGTCGAGCAGGTGACCGTGATCGTCGAGGCGCCGGCCCAGCTGCGCGCGCACGAGCCGGTGATCCACCCGACCCGCGTCGCCGTCCGCCGGCTGCGCAGCACTCTCCGGGTGTTTCCCGACCTCTTCGACGACGCGGCGGCGGCTCCGCTCGAGAGCGAGCTGGTCTGGTGGGCCGGCCTGCTCGGCGAGGTGCGCGACCTGGACATCTTGGAGAAGCGGCTCACCGAGGCCGTGGCGGCGCTGCCCCCCGAGCTCGTGGTCGGCCCGATCAGCTCGGCCCTCCAGCGCGAGATCGGGCTCCGGCGCAAGGCGGCCTGGACCGAGGTCGAGACCGCGCTGGACGGCGACCGCTATCGCGCCCTGTCCGCGGTGCTGCACGGCTGGCGTGCCGACATCCCGTTCACGCCGGCCGCGGACCGTCGCGGCAAGGCCGTCGAGCGCTACGTCGAGCGGGCGGACAAGAAGGTGGAGAAGCGGCTGGCCGCGGCCGGCAAGGCGTATGCCGCCGGCGACCCGGAGGCCGACCATCTCGCCCATGCCGCTCGCAAGGCCGGCAAGCGGCACCGCTATGCGGCCGAGCTGGCCGAGCCCCTGTGGGGCAAGAAGGCCCGCAAGGTGGTCAGCCACCGCAAGGACCTGCAGGACGTGCTCGGCAACCACCAGGACGCGGTGGTCAGCGAGGCCTTCCTGCGCGACTTCGGCATCCGGGTCGGGGCCCGTCGCGACCACAACGGCTTCACCTACGGGGTGCTGTTCGCCCAGGAACGGGCCGAACTCGCCCGGCTCCCCGAGCAGCTCGCCCCGTTCCTGGCCTGACTCTCCCCCGCCAGGTCACTCAGCCCCGGACGCCGGGAATGTCTCCCGCCGGCGGCATGTCGCCGGCCCAGCCGGCATAGACCAGACCCCAGCGCTTCTGGATGTTGTCGATCTTGGTCTCGCTGACCATGCCGCGCTTGGGGAAGTCGGTGGTCCGGATCCGTCCGTTGCCGACCGAGAGCGCGATGTGGCCGAACTTGCTGCCGCCCGGCCGCGGGTGCCAGAAGACCGGTACGCCCGCCGGCGGGTTCTTGTCGCCCGGATGCTTCTGCTTGCTGGCGTCCCAGGCCGCCGCGGCGAACGGGATCCCGTGCACGCCGCCGAGCCACTCCTGGACGTAGCTCAGGCACATCCCGACCTTGCAGGTCAGCTGCCGCCGGGCGGCAGCGACCGACGCCTTGGGGCTGCGCAACCGCTTGTCCGAGGCGGCTCCGGCCGGCGCCAGGAAGTCCACCGAGTACCACTTGTTGATGGCCCGGGCCCAGCGTCGGTCGCCGCTGAGCTGGCGGACCTTGAACCGGAAGCCCCGCGGGCGGAGGATCTGCCGACCCTTGTCGTCCTTGGCGATCGGACCGCCGGGTGAGGTCCGTGCCCGGAGTCCCCCGTGTGCCGTCGTCTCGACGACCTGACCTACGTGGATGCTCATCCCTCCACCGCCTGGTCGTCGTCGGTGTCGGAGACGTCGGAGACGTCGATGTCGGCGTCCTCGTCCAGGTCCGGCTCACCGATGTCGGCCGGATCGTCGCTCTCGGGGGCGGGATACTCCTCCTCGAACTCGATCTCGTCGTCCGTCGGCGCGGCAACCCCAACTGCTGTCATGATCAACTCCTTCGTGAGTCGAGTGAACCGATGTTGGCGGTCGGATGCACGGCGATGCGGCGTGATACAGCCAGTCAGACGCCGAAGCAGACGAAACCGGCGGCAGCGGCCAGCTGTTCACCACCCAGCGGCAGCAACGCGGCCTGCGCGGCGGCCAGCGCCTCGGCTGCGGGCAGGCCGGCAGCCAGCCGCTCGTGCAATGCGATCATCACCGGCACGGTGGGCGCGTCCGGAACGGACAGCACCGAAGCGATCAACTGGGTCGTGCCGCGTTCCAGGAACGCCACCGCGAGCCCGATCAGCTCGTCACCCGCCCGGACCGCCGATCGTCCGCTGTCGCAGGACGCCAGCACGAGGGTGTCCGGCACCCGCGGCAACCGCTCGACGTCGAAGATCATCAGCGGCCCGTCGACGAGCTCGAGATGGGAGAAGAGCGGATTCTCCGCCGACAGCCGGCCATGGGTCGCCAGGTGAACGAGCTCCGCTCCGCCCAGTGCCGATCTGACCGCCTCCACGGTGGAGGCCTGGCCGACCAGCGCAGAGCACCGATCGGCGTGGAGCCGCGCGACCGCCAGCGCCTCCTGGTGTGCGGCACTCAACCGCGGACCGGCCACGACGACCACCGCCGGAGCGGAGGTGCGGTCCACCGGCACGAATCGAGCCGCCGCAGCCCGCCAGAGGGTGGCGGACGGCGAGACAGTGACCGCACGCCCGACGCACGACGGCAGCAGCGCCCACGGCACGCTGTGCAGGGGCCCGGTGGGGACGATCACCAGTGGCCGGCCGGCCGTCTCGGGCGGCCCGCCGAGCAGGGTCGTGTCGAGCTGGCCGGCCGCCGAGGCGAGCAGCTGCGCCGAGGCGTCCCGAACCGGACCGTGCGCCGGCCGGGCGTGGCGACGGAAGGCGAACTCGAGCCGATCCACCAGGTCGGCGACGATGCGGGTCGGGGCGACCGGCCGGATCGACAGCCGCCGGTCCACCACGGTCAACGCGTGAATCTGCCCCTGCCACTGCACGAACCCCACCAGCGCACGCCGGCCGAGCACGTCGGCCAGCTCGGCGAGCCGGACCGGGCCGCGCACGGCCGCCGATCCGCCCGCCAGGTATCGCGCCCGGTCGCGGATCCTGCGCTCCAGCTGGGCCTGTCGGGCCACCAGCTCCGGCTGGCCCGGTCCCGGGTCCGCGGCCGTCTTGGTGACCGACCGCAATTCGGCGAGTGCTGCGGCCAGCTCGGGGTCGTCCGGCGGCTGCACCGGCGCGGTCAGCAGCCGGCTCGCGCGGGCCCGCTCGGACCACTCCAGGAGGCGCCCGGCACGGCGCGACCGGAACGACACCCTCAGGCCCAGATCGACGAGATCGCTGCGATGCACGGCCGCATGGACCCGCAGATCGCTCGCCCCCATGGTGGCGGCATGCTCGTCCAGGATGCGCAGGCCGGCCCGGGCGGCGCGGAGCGACCCGGTGTCATCGCCGGCCGCCTCGGCGGCCAGTGCCCGCGCGTACCAGCCGCGGGCCCGGAGCAGCGCCGGGCCACGCGAGGTGGCGGCAGCGGCGGCCTCGTCCAGCCGCGCGCGTACCGGCGCCGACTCCGCCCCCCGCCGCCGGGTTCCGATCTCGACCGCAACCAGGGACGCGTCGAGTGCGGCGCCCGGCCAGCCCGCCGCCCGAAGCGACCCGACCATCGCGTCCAGCGTTCGATCCGCGACCCGAGGTCGTTCACCGGCGCGCAGCTGGGCGCGGAGCCGGCCGAGCCGTGCCAGCTCGCGCCACTCCGGCCGGGACTGGGCGCGGAACCGGTCGAACGCGGCGCCGGCGTGATCGGCCGACAGCCGCACCCGGCCGGTCAGCAGCGCGGCTTGGGCGAGCAGGAGCTGGACCTCGGGCACCTTGAGCCCGCGCCCTTCCCGGTTGTAGGCCACGATCGCCCGGGTGGCGGCCTCTTCGGCCTCGGCGACCAGCCCGACCGTGAGCAGCAGCTGCGCCCGATCCTGATGGAGGGTGCCGAGCTGGGCCCCGTGCGCGCCGATGATGGCCTCGGCCCGGTCCAGCTGGCGCAGCGCGGCGGGTACGTCGCCGCGCAGCGTATCCAGCGCGCCCAGGTTGTTCGCGATCAGCCCGATGGTGAGCCGACGGTCCAGCTCGGTGGCGAGGGTCGCCGCCTCGAGCAGGTCCCGCTCGGCGGCACCGAAGGCGTACCGGTCGGAGTGGACCAGCGCGCGGTTGATCAGCATCCGTTGCACGCCGAGCTTGTCGTCGTGCCGGCGGAGCACGCGGAGGGCGCGCTCGTAGTCGTCGAGCGAATCGTCCAGCCGGCCCATGATGTGCAGCACGATGGCGCGCTGGGCTCGGGCTCGGGCGGCCGGAACGCCGTCGAGCTGCGGAATCGCCGCCTCGACCTCCCGCAGCGCGGCCCGCGGACGACCCTGCTGCACGAGCGCGAACGCGAGCTTGGAGCGGGCCTCGCCGACCAGCTCGGGCGCACCGGCGCGCTCGCCCAGGAGCGCTGCCCGGCGCAGGTGGCGGGCGGCGTCGTCGAGCTCGCCGACATGGAGCAGCGCGTGGCCCCAGGCTCGCTCGCCGATCGACGCCGCCGCGGGCTCACCGGCCCGGGCGGCCGCGCGGACGACCTGCCGGGCGGCGGTGATGCCCGAGCCGGGATCGCGATCGACCATGGCGAGGGCTGCGTCGGCCCGGGCTCGCAGGGCCGGAATCGGCTGCATCACGCGACGTTCCTCGTGCTCCGGATGAACAGATGGTCGAGCTGGCAGACAGCGCGACCGTCCTGAGAGGAGTATGAAGCAATGCCCGATGCCGACCCCGGATCCGTGCGACCGCAGCCCGACGACCTCGTCGTCGATCTGGCCGACCTCGAGGGCGTCAGACCGTTGCTCGCCCAACTCGCCGTCGATTTCGTCGAGACCAGCAACGACCACCTCGGTCTGGCACGACTGTCGGAGCTCATGCTGGCCGGGGACGACCCCGCGAACCCTCGCCACCCGATCGACGCCGACGGGCTGGCCTCGATCCTGCGCCGGCGCGCCGCGGCCGCTCGCGACGGCTGGCTGCCCCAGATCGCCGTGAACCGGACGGCGGACGCCATCATCGGCGACGGGGTGGTCGGGCTGAAGTCGCACAAGCCGATGGACTTCGGCGATCCGGCGGTCCCGGGCCCGTCGGTGATGGTCCCGCCTGCGCCCACGGGGTCACTGGGCGCGGGGGTCACGGTGGGTGTGGTCGACACCAAGCCGGCCGCCGCCGGCGCCTCGCCGGTGGGATTCAGGTCCGGCCACGGCACGTTCGTCCGGAGCCTGATCAGACGGCAGGCCCCGGGTGCCACGATTCGACTCGAGGGGGTCATCGATGCCACTCCCGGGCGGGCGCGTTCCTGGGAGGTGGCCGAGGCCATCGCGCGGCTGACCACGGGGGACGACGCCGTGGACGTGCTGAACCTCTCCCTCGGGACGTACTCGACGGTGGGCGGGCCGCCGCTGGCGATCGCGCGCGCCGTCGAACGCGTCGCCGACGGCGTGCTCGTCGTGGCCGCGGCCGGCAATCACGGCGACCTGCCGGGCCTGGTCGACGGCCGGACGAAGGACTCGGCCTGCTGGCCGGCCGCGATGCACCAGGTCGTCGCCGTCGGCGCGGTCGACGGGGACGGGGTCCGCCCGCCGTGGAGCCCGAACGCGGGCTGGATCGCGTGCACGGCGCCGGGAGTCGCGATCGTCGCGGACTATCTCCAGGGCGTGGTCACCATGAGCGACGGCTCCATCGTCGAGTTCACCGGGCACGCGGTGTGGAGCGGGACGTCGTTCGCGGCAGCGACCGTCTCGGGTGCGCTGGCCGCGGCGATGTCGGGGCCCGGCCGGCGGACCCCACGGCAGGCCCTGGACGCGCTGCTCGAGAGCTCCGACCTGGTCCGGCCGTTCGCGGTCACACCCTAGGATCCCGCGCATGCGCGACGATCCGGAGGTCATCGACCTGGTGCGGCGTGCCCGCGACGGCGACACCGCGGCCTGGGACGGGATCGTCGAGCGGTACACCGCGTTGCTCTGGGGCATCTGTCGCCGCTACGGCCTGAGCGGCAGTGACGCCGACGACGTCGCCGCCAGCGTCTGGCTGCGCCTGGTCGAGCGGCTGGAGACCCTGCGCGAGCCGGCCGCGCTGCCCGGGTGGCTGGTGGTCACCACCCAGCACGAGTGCCTGCAGGTGCTCCGGGGCCGCAAGCGCCAGCTGTTGTCCGACGACCCGGAACTCAACGCACGGCGCCCGAGCGAGACCGTCTCACCGGAGATGGAGGCCGGCCTGGTCGTGGAGGAGCGACACCACGCGCTGCGGCTGGCGTTCGCCGAGCTGCCGGAGCGCTGCCGCGAGCTGCTGCGCCTGCTCTTCTCCGACCCACCGCCCTCGTACGCCGAGATCGCCGAGCGGCTCGGCATCCAGATCGGTGCCATCGGACCGAACCGGGGACGATGCCTGAACCGCCTGCGCCGGACGTCGGCAATGGCCCGGCTCGCGTTGGAGTGATGTGATGCCCGATCAGCCCGAGTGGTATGCCGAGGACGAACGACTGCTGGCCGAGCTGGGAACGGCGGTCCGGACCGGGGACGAGGTGCCCGCGTCGTTCACCAGGGTCGGCAAGGGGGCGATCGTTTGGCGGACCGTCGACGCCGAGCTCGCGGCCCTGCAGTTCGACAGCGCTGCCCCGGCCGCCGGGCCGACCGGACTCCGCTCGGCCGAGAGCGGGCCGCGGGAACTGAGCTTCACGGCTCCCCGGCTGGCGATCGAGCTGGAGATCCACCCCGACGCGGTCCGCGGCCAGCTGGTCCCGCCGGGTCCCGGTCTCGTCCTGGTCCGGCTCGCGGAAGGGCCCGGGCCGACGGCCGAGGCGGACGAGGTCGGTTGGTTCCTCGTCGCGCCCCGGCCGGAGGGCCGCTTCCGGCTGCAGGTGCGCACGCCGGACGCGAGCATCCTCACCGACTGGATCGACCAGCCCTGATCCGGAAAACTGTGCCGTAGCTGCAGCGACACGCCGACGGAGACTGTCGTACCTGCACAGTTGCCGGAGTTGGCCCCCATGGAAACGAGCGAGCCGCTAGTGACGATCACTGCCCCCACCGGTCGCGAGCTGCGCCGGTGGCGCCGCTACCTGGCCGAGGAGCGCGCCGAGGCGCAGACCTACCGTGCGCTCGCCGCGCGCCGGACCGGCGAGGAGCGGGAGATCCTGCTCGGCCTGGCCGAGGCCGAGGGCCGGCACGCCCAGCACTGGATCGACCTGCTCGGCGACCAGGTCGGTCGGCCGGCGCGGGTCGACCTGAGCACCAGGATCCTCATCTTCTTGGCCAAGCACTTCGGCTCGGTCTTCGTGCTGGCGTTGGCCCAGCGGGCGGAGGACCGCTCGCCGTACGCGACGGACGCCCACGCCACCGATGCGATGGCGGCCGACGAGATGATCCACGCCGAGGTGGTCCGCGGGCTGGCCGAGCGGGGCCGCAACCGCCTCTCCGGCACGTTCCGGGCGGCGGTGTTCGGGGCCAACGACGGCCTGGTCAGCAACCTGGCCCTGGTCCTGGGCATCGCGGCCAGCGGCGTCTCCAACCACACCATCCTGCTCACCGGCCTGGCCGGACTGCTCGCCGGGGCGTTGTCGATGGGAGCCGGGGAGTACGTCTCGGTCAGGTCCCAGCGCGAGCTGCTGGAGGCATCCACGCCGAGCCCGGAGGCCGGGGCGGCCGTCCCGGCCCTGGACGTGGACGCGAACGAGCTGGCGCTGGTCTATCGGGCTCGTGGGATGACCCCGGTCGAGGCGGACGTGCGGGCGGCCGAGGTGCTGGCCGGCGCGGCGCTCGCCGAGGCCCGGCTGGACGGGGTGGACGAGCACGAGGCGGTCGGCAACGGCTTGTCCGCCGCCTTGTCCAGCTTCTGCTTCTTCGCCTCCGGGGCGATCATCCCGGTGCTGCCGTTCCTGTTCGGTATGTCGGGCTATCCAGCCATCGCCGTCTCGGCCGTGCTGGTCGGGCTGGCCCTGCTGGGCACCGGCGCCGTCGTCGGGCTGCTGTCCGGGGCACCGCCGCTGAAGCGGGCGCTGCGCCAGCTGGCCATCGGCTACGGTGCCGCCGCGGTCACGTACGTCCTCGGCCTGCTCTTCGGCGCGTCGGGAGGCTGACCCCACCCCGACTTGTCAGACTCTCTGCACTACATATGGTGCTGAGGTCTGATCACTCGGGGAGAAGGAGGAGGTAGTGGCGCGGAGCGCACCACCGGACGACGACTTCACCGAGCACATCGTCGACGTCGACGTCACCTCGGAGATGCAGACCAGCTTCTTGGAGTACGCCTACTCCGTCATCTACTCCCGCGCGCTACCCGACGCCAGGGACGGGCTGAAGCCGGTGCAGCGCCGGATCCTGTACTCGATGCAGGAGATGCGCGTGCTGCCCGACCGGGCCCACGTCAAGTGCGCCCGGGTGGTCGGCCAGGTGATGGGTCTCTACCACCCGCACGGTGACACCGCGATCTACGACGCGCTGGTTCGCACCGCCCAACCCTGGTCGATGCGGCTGACCCTGGTCGACGGTCACGGCAACTTCGGCTCGCTCGACTCCGGCCCGGCGGCCATGCGCTACACCGAGTGCCGGATGGCCCCCGCAGCCCTGGCGATGACCGACGGCCTGGACCAGGAGACCGTCGACTTCAAGCCGAATTACGACGGCAAGGACGTCGAGCCGATCGTGCTGCCGGCGGCCTTCCCCAACTTCCTGGTCAACGGGGCCACCGGGATCGCGGTCGGGATGGCGACGAACTGCCCGCCGCACAACCTGGTCGAGGTGATCCAGGCGCTGCGGCACCTGATCCGGCACCCGGACGCGAGCATCGACGAGCTGATGCGGTACGTCCCCGGGCCGGACCTGCCGACCGGCGGCAAGATCATCGGGCTGGACGGGATCAAGGACGCCTACCACACCGGTCGCGGCTCGTTCCGGATCCGGGCGACCGCCCGGATCGAGCAGGTGCACCCGCGGCGCAAGGGCATCGTGGTGACCGACCTGCCCTATCTGGTCGGTCCGGAGCGGGTGATCGAGCAGATCAAGAACGCCGTCCAGGCTCGCAAGCTGCAAGGCATCGCCGACGTGAAGGACCTGACCGACCTCGCCAACGGCACCCGGCTGGTGATCGAGGTGAAGAACGGCTTCAACCCCGACGCGATCTTGGAGCAGCTCTACAAGCTGACCAAGATGGAGGACTCGTTCTCCATCAACTGTGTAGCTCTGGTGGAGGGTCAGCCCCGTACCCTCACCCTGAAGGACGCGTTGACGGTCTATCTGGACCACCGCTTCGATGTCACCCGACGGCGCACCCAGTTCCTGCTGACCAAGGCCACCGATCGGCTGCACCTGGTCGACGGCCTGCTGATCGCCATCGTCGACATCGACGACGTGATCGCGATCATCCGCGGCTCCGACGACGCGGCGTCGGCCCGGGCCCGACTGATCGAGGTGTTCGAGCTGACCGAGGTCCAGGCCAACTACATCCTGGACATGCAGCTGCGCCGGCTGACCCGGTTCTCCACCATCGAGCTGGAGGCGGAGCGCGACCGGCTGCGTGACGAGATCGCTGCCCTTCGGCAGATCCTGGACGACGACGAGCAGCTGCGCAGCCTGGTCGGCAACGAGCTGGCCGAGATGGCGCAGAGCCACGGCACCCCGCGCCGGACCATCCTGCTGGCCGCCAGCGGGGTCGCGACCACCGCCGCCTCCGCTCCGCTGGAGGTGGCCGACGACCCGTGCTGGGTGCTGCTCTCCTCCGCCGGCCTGCTGGCCCGCACCGGCACCGACGACCCGCTGCCGACCGGCGGGCCACGGGCCAACCACGACGTGATCGTCTCCCGGGTCCGCGGCACCGCCCGTGGCGATCTCGGCCTGGTGACCAGCGCCGGCCGGCTGATCCGGATCAACGCTCTCGATCTCCCGACGGTGCCGAGCACCGCCAACGCGCCCAATCTGCAGGGCGGCACACACCTGTCCGAGCTGGTCACCCTGGAGCGCGACGAGCGGGTGCTGGCGCTGACCACCCTCGCCGCGGACTCGCTCGGACTCGCGCTGGGCACGTCGCAGGGCGTGGTGAAGCGGGTCAACCCGGAGGTGCTGGGAAGGGACTCCTGGGAGGTGATCCGGCTCGATCCCGGCGACGTGGTGGTCGGTGCGGTCGAGCTGACCACCGCCGAGCAGGAGCTGGTGTTCGTCAGCAACGACGCCCAGCTGCTGCACTTCCCCGCCGCCGCGGTCCGTCCCCAGGGCCGCTCCGGCGGCGGGATGGCCGGGATCAAGCTGTCGGTCGGCGCCCGGGTGGTGTTCTTCGGGTCGGTCCCCGCTCAGGGGTCGGTCGTGGTCTCGGTCGCCGGCTCGTCGAAGGCGCTGCCGGGCACCGACGCCGGCAGCGTCAAGGTGACCCCGTTCGAGGAGTATCCGGGCAAGGGCCGGGCCACCGGCGGCGTACGGTGCCAGCGCTTTCTCAAGGGCGAGGACACCCTGCTGCTCGGCTGGGTCGGACCGGCCCCCGCGCTGGCCGCCGCGGCCAGCGGCTCACCGGTCGAGCTGCCCGCGCCGGACCCTCGCCGTGATGCCTCCGGCGTGCCGGCCGGCCAACCCATCGCCGCCGTCGGCAGCCGCGCCTGAGCGATAACCGGGCATTGCGCTCGCCTCCGCGCAACGTCGGCGCAGGCCGAGTCCGCGCCGACAGGGACCTGGGCATGCTCGCTTGGCACTCCGCTGCGCTGGCATCCACGCGGCCCGCTGCGGTTCGACTCCCCTTCGCTCGGCCAACGGCGACTCCGCTCACCGTCGCCGGCTAGCGGAGTCGCTGTTGGATGAGCGAAGTGGAGGGAGGGGCCTCGCCGTCAGCTCGAGCGGAGCAATCGGGCGCTCAAACCCGACCGAAGTAGGACGGCGAGATCCAGTAGTAGACGCTCTGCACCTCCACCGATCGGCCCGGTCGCGGTGCCTGGATCATCTTGCCGTTGCCGATGTAGAGGGCGACGTGGTAGATCGAGCTCGGCGAGCTGCCCCAGAACAGCAGGTCGCCGGGCCGGAGGTCCCCGGACGAGATGTGCTGGGTGGCGAAGTACTGCGACGCGGCCAGCCGGGGAATGCCGCGGCCGGCGGCCTCCCAGGCGCGCATCGTCAGCCCCGAGCAGTCGTACGATCCCGGTCCGGTCGCGCCGAACACGTACGGCTTGCCGATCTGGCTGCGGGCGAAGGCGATGGCGTGCTGCGCGGCGGACCGCGAGTAGCCGTGATGGGCGATCGGGGCCGCGACCCGGCGCGGGGCGGACGAGTGGGACGGCCGGGACGGGCTGGGTCGGGACGCGTGTGAGCGGGCGGCCGCCCTGGCCTTGCGTGCCCGCTCGGCCGCAGCTGCCGCCCGGGCCCGAGCGGCGGCTGCCGCCCTCGCCTCGGCGGCCCGCCGAGCAGCCTCCCGGCGCTTCATCGCGGCCTCGGCGGCCCGCCGCTTGGCCTCGGCGCGTGCCCTCGCCAGCGCCTCCAGCCCTGCCTGCCGCTGGCGAACCAGGGAGACGGTGACCTGCTCCGCCCGGGCCAGCTCGACCAGCAGTTGGTCACGCCGGCTCGCGTAGTCCGAGACCGTCTGCTGGGCGAGATCCGCGGCCCGCTCGGCGGCCGCCTTGGAGTCGGCGGCCTCCTTCGCCGCCTGCTGGACGGCCGCCTCGGCGGTGGTCGCCGCCTGCTGCCGGGCGGCGGCGACCTGCTGGGCCTTGACCAGCTTGCGCTTCAGCCCGTCCAGGCTGGCCGACACCGTGTTGAACACCGACGCCTGGTCGATCAGGTCCTGCGGGGTGGCGCCGTTCAGCAGGCTGGCCCACTGCAGCAGCCCGGCGTCGCCCTGGACCTGGCTGCGGACGAGGGCACCGACCGCGCGCTGGGCGGTCGCGACCTCGGCCTGCGCTGCCCGGTTGGCCGCCTGTGCCTTCCGCAGCGTGGCGCGGGCTGCGTCGAGCTTCAGCAGGGCGGCGTCATAGGCCTGCCCGGCCGTCGCCATCGCGATCTGAGTGCGGTCGAGATCGGCCTGGGCATCGGCCAGCTCGGCCTTGATCGCACCAGCCTGTTGCGCCTTGGTCGCGGCGGCCTGCCGCGCCTGGGCGATCTGGCCGGTCGAGGGAATGACCGGATCGGCCACGGCCGGCGCCTGCGCGGTCAGCGACACGCAGAGGCCGACCACAAGGGCGACGCCCACCGATCGGCACCGCATCCCACGATTCACAGCAGCAACATAAGTGCAGTTTGGTCACAAATGGAACACAAATCTCAAGAATTGCGCGAATTACAAGCGTGTCGTCTTGACAGACGAACATCTGGCGCACTCGAACTACACCCGTGTGATTCTGCTCGGGCGGTGCCGATCCGGACGTCCGAACACCGGCGTAACACGGCGGCCCTACGCTGGCGGCGTGACCGAAGACGCTGCCACCGACGTCCATGCCTTCGACGATCTGCTGGCCAAGAACCGCGAGTTCGCCGCGCACTTCGACCAGGAGGGGTTCGACGGCGTCGCCCATGCCGGCGTGCTGATGGTGACGTGCATGGACTCCCGGATCGTTCCCCTGGAGATGGTCGGTCTCACCTTCGGGGATGCCAAGATCATCCGCACCCCGGGCGGCCGGGTGACCGACTCCGCACTGGCCGGTTGCGTCGCCGGCGTTCACCTGCTCCGGGTCGACCGGATCATGGTGGTCCCGCACAGCCGGTGTGCGATGGCGGCCGCTGACGACGACGTGATCATCGAGAAGATCCGCCAGGCCAGCGGCGCGGACGCCTCCTGGGTCCGGTTCGGAGCCTCGGCCGACCAACGCCGCACCCTGCAGCGCGATGTCGAGAAGCTCCGGCACCATCCGCTGGTGGGCGACCGGGCCACCGTCGGTGGCTTTTACTACGACGTCGACACCGGCTTGTTGGAGCGCTGGGTGTGACCGGCAGGGACCCGTTCGGGCGGCTGGGCCTGAACGGACGGTAAGTCCGGCTCCGCAAGTTATCCAATCTTGACCGACAACGTTTTCTCGGTGAACACGAGTTGATAACTTCGTGACATGCCGCCCCGCCCCGCCCGCTTCCGGCATGCGATGGCAGGGTTCTCCCGGAGCGACCGGATCCGCCTGGTCACCGTCGTGGTTTCCCTGCTGACCTATCTGCTGACCCTCAAGCTGCTCAGGATCGCGAGCCGCACGGATGCCACCGGCGTGCTCGGGTTGCTCGACCTCGTTCGATCCGACATCGCCGTAGCTGCCGCGATCGGTGCCGGCGCCGTGGCTGTCGTCGGGCTCGCCCGTCCGGGTCGGGGCCGGCAGATCGCCTTCGCGCTGGTCGGACTCGTGGTCGCGGCGATCGCGGTCGTGGAGACGATCGCGCACCTGTTCTACGTCGAGACCGGGTCCGCGCTGGACCTGGCCGTCGTCAACGCCGCCTGGAGCACCCGGAGCGAGATCGGCGACCTCGTCGACTCGCAACTGTCCACCGCCTACATCGCCTGGCTCGCCCTCGTCGGCGTCTGGTTCCTGCTCGGTCCACCGCTGGTCGCGGTGCTGATCGGGCGGCCGTGGCGGACCGGACGGGACGAGCCGCCACGGTCGCAGCCGGCTGCGGCCCGGCAGCGGCTCGGCCTGGTCGCGGCAATGCTCGGTGTGGTCCTGCTCGGCCTCGCCGGCCTGCCCACCGCGAACGGCACCAGCTTCGGTCGCGACCCGCTGCTGAACGCAGCGCTCTCCCCCCTCGAGGCGCGCCGCTATGCCCATGCCGCCGATGCCTCGGCCGCCGACCCGCCGATCGACACCCGGCTGGTCCGGACCGGCAACGGCAAGCCGCGCAACGTCGCGCTGATCTTCCTCGAGTCGGTCCGGGACATCTCGACCACGCTGGCCGACCCCGATCTGTCCACCACGCCCTACCTGGCCCGGCTGGCCAAGACCAGCCTGGTCGCGGAGAACGCGTACACCGTCGTGCCGCACACGTCGAAGGCGCTGACGGCCGGGAACTGCGGCGTCGTCCCGCCGCTGGACATGAATGTGACCGAGGCCAAGGAGCACGGCATCAACGGGCGCTGCCTGCCCGAGCTGCTGACCGAGCAGGGCTACGCGAGCGCGTTCTTCCAGTCCGCTACCGAGCACTACGACGACCGGCGCGAGCTGGTTCGCAACTTCGGCTACGACTCGTTCTACCCGGTCGACGTGCTGGACAAGACGGGCTATGTCGAGGCGAACTACTTCGGCTGGGAGGATGACATCCTGCTCGGCCCGAGCAAGCGCTGGCTGACCGCCCACCGCAGCGAGCCGTTCGTCACCGGCTATCTGACGGTGACCAGCCACCACGACTACAAGGTGCCGACCACGATCGACAGCGAGCACCTCAGTGACGACCCGGAGCTCAACCGGTATCTCAACACGGTCCGCTACGGCGACCGGTTCGTGGCTCGGCTGATCCAGCAGTACAAGGATCTCGGGCTCTACGACAACACCGTTTTCGTGATCATGGCCGACCACGGCGAGGGGTTCGGTGAGCACGGCCTGCGCCAGCACGACAACACGATCTACACCGAGGGCGTCAAGATCCCGCTGATCGTGCACGATCCGCGGCACCCGAAGGCCCGCCGGGTCGAGCAGCCCGTTCAGCTCACCTCGGTGCTGCCGACAGTGGTCGACGCGCTCGGGTTCCGGGTCAGTGGCGGCAGCTATCCCGGCGAGTCGCTGCTCCAGCTGGCCGGCTCGGATCCGCCACCGGCCCCACCGGTCCGGCTCGCCTGCTATGTGGACAACCGCTGCCTGGCCTCGATCGAGGGCAGCCAGAAGTACGTCTTCCACTTCGGTCAGCAGCCGGACGAGTTCTTCGACCTGGCGACCGACCCGGGCGAGCGGCACAACATCATCAGCGCCCAGAATCCGGACACCATCGCTGCGCTGCGGGCCGACCTGCTGGCCTGGCGGGCCGAGGTCCGGGCACAGACGGCGCACCGC
This sequence comes from Microlunatus ginsengisoli, assembly GCF_039537205.1. Classification (NCBI taxonomy): domain Bacteria; kingdom Bacillati; phylum Actinomycetota; class Actinomycetes; order Propionibacteriales; family Propionibacteriaceae; genus Microlunatus; species Microlunatus ginsengisoli. The sequence goes on from NZ_BAABAB010000007.1 coordinate 252,043, forward strand.
CGCCGCTAGCCCGGACCTCGGCGCCCTAGCCCTTGATGCCGGTCTCGGCCACGCCCTGGACGAGATAGCGCTGCAGGAACACGAACACCAAGACCAGCGGCGCGATCGAGACGGCTGCGGCCAGGAACAGCTCGTGCAGGTTGATCGTCTGCGCGGTCAGGAAGGTGGACAGCGCGACCTGCACCGTCCACATCGAGGAGTCCTGACCGATCACCAGCGGCCACAGGAACGCGTTCCAGCTCGCGATGAAGGTGATCACCGCGATCGCCGCGAAGAAGGCGCCGGAGTTCGGCACCACCACTCGCCAGAAGGCACCGAAGTAGCCCAGCCCGTCGACCCGGGCCGCCTCCTCCAGGCTGCGCGGGAACGCCAGGAAGTACTGCCGGAACAAGAAGGTGGTGAACCCGGAGAAGAGCACCGGCACGATGATCCCCTGCAGGGTGTCCACCCAGCGCAGCTGCGAGACGATGATGAACGACGGGATGAAGGTCACCGCCGGGGGGATCATCAGCGTCACCAAGATGGCGTAGAAGATCGGCGTGGCGTAGCGATACGGGATCCGCGCCAGCCCGTAGCCGGCCATCGAGCAGATCAGCAGCTGGCCGGCGGTCTGAACCACGGCGATGATCGCCGAGTTCGCCAGGCTGCGCAGCAGGTTCACCGCCGGGTCGCTGAACAGCTCGGTGAAGTTCTCCCAGTGGATCGTGCTCGGGAACAGCGTCCAGGTCGCCGAGGTGATCTCGAGGTCGCTGGCCAGCGCGTTCCGCACGATCAGATAGAACGGCAGCAAGAACAGCACCGCCGCGACGATCAGCGCGAGGTAGCGCAGGATGTCCACCACGACCGAGCCGGGCGTACGCCGCCGGTGCCGGCGCCGCGGCGCCGGCTGCGTCCGGTCGGCGACCGGCGCGGTGACCGTACTCACTCCGCTCTCCCGAAGCCGAAGATGCGGCCCTGGGCCAGAGTGACGATCATGATCAGCAGCGCCAGGATGACCGCACCCGCGGTGCCGTGGCCGAAGTCCTGATTGCCCTGCGCGGTGTAGTACAGATACACCAGCGGCGGCCGGGCGAACGAGGAGTTCCCCAGCAGGTTGAAGAACTCGTCGAACGCCTGGTAGGCGTTGATCAACAACAGCAGTAGCACCGCGACCGAGGTAGCGCGCAGCTGCGGCAGGGTGATGTAGCGGAAGGTCTGCCAGGCGTTGCGGGCGCCGTCCACGGCGGCGGCCTCGTACAACTCCGGCGAGATCCGCTGCAGGCCAGCCAAGAACAAGATCATGTAGAAGCCGATCTGGAGCCAGAGCCGGACGGTCACGATCACCAGCCAGTACCAGGGTGGGTCGGTGGTGGCCAGCCAGGCGATGTTGTCGACACCGAACACGCCGATCACCTTGTTCGCCAGGCCGAAGCGCACGCCGTTGAAGATCGACAGCTTCCAGATCAGCGAGGCGACGACGTAGGAACAGGCGGTCGGCAGGAAGAACACCGACCGGAAGAAGGCCCGCATGAACCTGATCCCGTTCAGCAGCAGGGCGAGGCCGAGGGACAGCGCGAAGGTCAGCGGCACGATGAACGCGGCGAACACGGTGAAGGTGATCAGACTGTCCAGGAACGGTCCCGGCTGGAGCAGGTCCAGGTAGTTCTGCAGACCGACCCAGTCCCCCGGCCGGACGGTGTTCTGCGCCCGCGAGAAGCTGAGCACGACCGACCAGACGATCGGTACGTAGACGAAGATCACCAGTCCGGCGAGGAACGGGCCGACGAACAGCCAGAAGGCCCCGGTCACACCGGCGAGACCATGGCGGCGCCGCCGGGTCGGCGGCGCCGCGGCGACCGCCGACTCCGTAACGGAGGGAGCGGACACGGCTCAGCCGAACAGGCGCTGGAGCTCGGCGTCGACGGTCTTCTCGGCCTTGGCCAAGTTCTCGTCGATGTCGCCACCCTTGCGCACGATCGCCGTGGCCGCATCGGCGTACGCGTTGCCCATCTTCGGGGTCCAGGCCGGGTTGGCCGCCACGGCGTCTTCGTTGAAGATCTTCAGCGCGTCCGCAGCCGGACCGGACTGCAGCTTCTCCGCCTTCGCCGCCAGCGACTTGCGCGGCGGGATGTGGAAGCCGTAGCTGAGGTTGAAGTCCTCCTGGTCCTTGGTGTTGTCCACCCACAGCCACTTCACGAACGCCTTGGCCGCATCGACGTCGGTCGCCTTGGCACTGACCATCGCGCCCCAGCCGCCGGCGAACGTGGACGGCTTGCCGACGCTGGCGCTGAACTTCGGCCAGGCAACCACCCCGAAGTCGTCACCGATCGCCTTCTGGATACCGGGCATCGCCCACAGGCCGCACCACTGCATGGCGGCGAGTCCCTGGGTGAAGGACGACGGGTCCCACCAGTCCGTCGGTGCGCCGAGCAGCAACGACTTGCTCAAGAAGAGCTCGCGCATCTTCTCGAAGGACTGCTTCACCTCGGGCGTGGTGAAGCCGGGCTTGTTGTCGGCGGTCAGGTAGTCGCTGCCGACGGTCCACAGGATCGGGCCGAGCAGCGATCCGCCGCCGAACGACGGAGTGACCCCCGCGTCGTTGCCGATGAACAGACCCTTCTGATCCTTGGTGGTGAGCGCCTTCGAGGCGGCGATCAGCTCGTCGACCGTCGTCGGCGGCTGCACGCCCGCCTTGTCCAGCACGCTCTTTCGGTAGTAGAGCACACCCATGTCGTCGACCATCTTGACCTGGTAGATCTTTCCGTCGACGGTGGAGGACTTCAGATCGGCGTCGGTGTAGTCGCTCTTCACGTCCGCGAGGATGTCGTCGAGCGCGACCACCTGACCGCTCTTCACCTGGTCGATGTTCACGCTGGACTCGAACACGTCCGGACCGGAACTGGACAGCAGGCCGCTGTTCAGCTTCGAGGTGTAGTCACCGGGGGTCCACTGCACCTTCACCGTGGCGTCGGGGTATTCCTTCGCGTACCGCTCGACCGCCTGCTGGGTGCCCGCCTCGCCGTATTGGTGGTACCACTGGTTGATCGTCGGCTTCCCGCCGCTCGCACCGCCGCCGCCACCCTGGTCGCCGGAAAGCCCCGAACTCCCACCGCCGCACGCCGAGAGCAGCGGCGCGGTGCCGATCGCGGTAGCGGTCAGACCCAGGCCGGCGAGGATCTGTCGCCGGCTGAACGTGCGATTGGACATGTCACTCCTTCGTGATCGTCGTGGCGAGGTCGCCGCGCCCGGGTGCGCAACCCGCAGCCGCCCCTCCATCGCAACGTAATCGCTTCCTCTTGGGCTTGTCAAAAGGTCTGCAGCGAGTCGTAACACAATTTTCGTTCACTGCTTTTTTCGCCTGAAACCACTATGGTGAGGCTTATTCTTGCCCCTGGGAGAAGGATCGAGGGCCGAGACGATGAGCCCTGCACGGCCGGGCCCTGCACCAAGCGGTGGTGCACCAAGGAGTGCTCCACCGAGAGGTGCTGCACCGAGGAACCCTGCACCCGACACGCTCGTCATCCGGCGCCAGACGGCGCGAGACATCCGCAACACCAGTAGATTCGCAGTTCTGCGCGGCATCTACACCCTCGGCACGCCGACGCGTCAAGAACTCGTCGCACTGACCGGGCTCAGCTTCGCAACGGTCGCCAACGTCGTCACGGAACTGATCCGGGTCGGCATGCTGGTGGAGGCCGAACGCGAGCAGTCCAACGGTGGTCGCCCCCGGGCCCGGCTGCGGGTGCCCGCGGAGCGCGGCGTGCTGATCGGCGTGGACGTCGCCGAGACGTACGTCCACGTGGACGCGTTCGACGCGGCGCTGACCCGGCTCTCCAGGCACCAGCGTGACCTCGTCGATCGGTCCGAGCCGGGCTACGTGCTCGGTGAGGTCGCCGACTGCATCCGCGAGGCGATCGTGGCGAACCCACGCCAGGTCCTGGGAGTCGGCGTGAGCATGCCCGGGCAGGTCGAGCCGTCGGCCGGAGTGTCGGTGTTCGCACCCAACTGGCGCTGGGCCGACGTACCGGTGCAGCGGATGCTGCGCGACCTGCTGCCCGTGCCGATCAACGTCGACAACCCGCTCAAGGCGACCACCGTGGCCGAGCTCTGGTTCGGCGCCGGCCGGGGCGTCTACGACCTCGTCACCGTGAATCTCGGCACCGGGGTCGGCGCCGGGATCGCGTTCGGCGGCGAGCTGATCAGAGGCGTCAGCAACAACGCCGGTGAGTGGGGTCACACCACGCTGATCATGGACGGCCGCCGGTGCCGCTGCGGTCGGCGCGGCTGTGTCGAGGCGTACGTCGGTGTGCCTGGCATCATCGCCACCCTGACCGAGGAGTTCCCCGAGCATCGCTACGGCGGCGACGACCAGCAGCGGTTCGTCGCGAACGTCCGTGCCGGGCTCGAGGCGGGCGATCCCGAGGCCGGCTGGCTGATCGAGCGGCTGTCGCACCAGCTCGGCGAGGCGCTGGCGAACCTGGTGAACCTGCTCAATCCCGAGCGGATCATCCTCACCAGCTGGACCGCGACGGCGCTGGGCGCGTGGCTGCTGCCACCGACCGCGTCACGGATGCTGGCTCAGAGCATCGCCGGCTCGGCGACCGCCAGCCAGCTCGTGGTGAGCGAGATCGGCGAGAACCCGGTCGGTCTCGGGATGGCCACCCTGGCTCTCGAGCACTACCTGGAGGAGGTCGGCTTGCCGGCCCGCCGCGGCTTCTCGGCCCGCAGCGACGGCTGAGCTCGGCCGCGGGCGCGCGGCCGCGCTAGCTCCTACTCGGGCGCGAGCACCGGGGTGTCGTGATGGAGGGACTCACCCCGGAAGAACGGCTTCTGCTCACCGCGCCGGGCGATCAGGAACATCACCGGGATGCCGAGCACGATCGAGCCGATGCCGAGCAGGAAGACACTGCCGACCTCGACCTCGGTGCCCGGAATCGTCCAGCCACCCAGATAGCCGTAGTCCGGCGACCACATGTCGATGGCGCTCTTGACCAACGCGAACAGCAGCATCAGACCGCCGATCAGCGGCAGGATCCCCTTCACCCACAGGTCCTTGCCGCCCTGGGCGACGTCCTTGCGGAAATACCACACGCAGGCGAACGCGGTGATGCCGTAGTAGAACGAGATCTGCAGTCCGATGGCCAACAGCACGTCGCCGTAGGCGTTCTCGCCGAGCAGGCTGAGCAGGACGTACAGCACGATCGCGACGCCACCGATGAAGAGCGTCGACACCGTCGGAGTCTTGTACTTGCGGTGGATCTTCGCGAACTGGGTCGGGAGCGCCTTGTAGACGCCCATCGCGAGGGTGCCGCGCGCCGCGGGCAGGATCGTGGTCTGGGTGGACGCGACGGCGGACACGAGAACGGCGAGGATCACGATCCAGCTCCACTGACCGAGCACCGGCTCGGCGATGGCGCGGAACACGTCGTCGGCGTTGTCGGGGTTGCCGAGCCCGATGCCGTCGGTGCCGACGCCGGCGTAGGAGACCGCGGCGACCGTCGTCAGCAGATACGTCGCGAGCAGGATCAAGGTGGCCGCCACGGCCGCCCGGCCGGGCGTCTTCTCCTTCTCCGCGGTCTCCTCGTTCAGGGACAGGATGGTGTCCCAGCCCCAGTAGATGAAGACCATCAACAGCATGCCCTCGGTCATCGCCCCGAACCCGCCGCCGCCCTCGGCGAAGAAGTTCAGCGGGTTGAACCAGCCTGCCTCGACCGGGATCGCGGTCGGCGGCGGGTGCGGACCGGCGACGGCGATCAGGGCGACCACGACGAGCACGGCGAGAGCGACGTACTGGATGCCGACCAGCACGTTCTGCAGCCAGTTGGCGATCTCGATGCCGCGGTAGGAGACCCAGCACATCACCGCGATGAAGATCACCCCGAGCGTGGTGACGTAGAGCGGGTTGTCGGCGAGCGAGTCGGCCCCGAACAGCAGGAACGTGTACTGGGCGGCGATCTGCGCCAGGTTGGCCAGCACGATGATGCCGGCCAGGGTGAGGACGTAGCCGCTGAACCAGCCGGACCTCGGCCCGAATGCCTTGGTGACCCAGGTGAAGGTGGTGCCGCAGTCCGGGATGACCCGGTTCAGCTCGCGGTAGGCGAACGCCGTGAGCAGCATCGGGATGAAGCCGAGCATCACGGCGACCGGGGCCAGCACGCCGTCCGCGGCGACGACGTACCCCAGGGTGGCGGCCAGCGAGTAGGCCGGTGCGACCGACGCCAACCCGATCATCAGCGTGCCGGTGAAGGTGAGCGCGCCCTCGTTCAGGCCCTTGTGCTCGGACAGGTCGTGTGAGGCAGGTACCTCGTGGCCAGCATGACTCATCGCGCCTCGATTCTGACGGCAAGTCACGGCGCCGACGCACCGCTACGTCGAAGGCTAGGACCAAACCGACCGCACGACATCCATTTACGGCAAAAGTCGCCGACGATACAGTCTCGATCATGCCGACCGGCCGCTGGACGTCGCGCGCGATGCTATCGCTGGCCGAAGCCGAGCCGGCGGTCTTCTGGCTCGACGATCTTCCCGCGGAGCCGCTACTGCCCGCGCTGACCGGAGCGGTCGAGGCGGACCTGGTGGTGGTCGGCGGCGGCTACACCGGATTGTGGACCGCGCTCCAGGCCAAGGAGGACGATCCCGACCGCGATGTCGTGCTGGTCGAGGCGCGGACCATCGGCTGGGCCGCGTCCGGCCGGAACGGCGGCTTTTGCGCGTCCAGCCTGACCCATGGCGAGGCCAACGGGATCGACCGGTTCCCCGACGAGTTCGCCACCCTGGAACGGCTCGGCCGGGAGAACCTCGACGGCATCGCCGACACCATCACCCGGCACCGGATCGACGCGGAGTTCGAGCGCACCGGCGAGCTGGACATCGCGGTCGAGGACTGGCAGCTGGAGGACCTGCGCGCGTTCGCCGGGCTGCTCGCCGAGCACGGCAGCGACCCGGTCCTGCTCGACCGGGAACAGACCCAGGCACTGGTCCACTCGCCGACGTACCTCGGCAGCCGGTGGGACGCCGACGGCGTCGCGCTGGTCCACCCCGCCAAGCTGGCCCGCGGGCTGGGGCGGGCCTGCCAGGAGCTCGGGGTGCGGGTCTTCGAGCACACCGAGGTCAGCTCGATCGCCACCGACGGCGACGGCCTGAGGCTGCGTTGCCCGTTCGGCACGGTCCGCGCCGGACAGGTCGCGCTGGCGACGAACGCGTTCACCGGCCTGTTGCGCCGGCTGGGCAACTACATCGTGCCGGTGTACGACTATGCGCTGGTCACCGAACCGCTGTCGGCGGAGCAGCGCCGGTCGATCGGCTGGGAGGGCCGGCAGGGCCTGGCCGATCTCGGCAACCAGTTCCACTACTACCGGCTCACCGCGGACAACCGGATCCTGTGGGGCGGGTACGACGTGATCTATCACTTCGGCAACCAGATCCGCGCCGAGCACGACCAGCGGCTGGACACCTTCGCGGCGCTCGCCGAGCAGTTCTTCGACACCTTTCCCCAGCTGGAGGGGCTGCGCTTCAGCCACCGCTGGGGCGGGGTGATCGACACCTGCAGCCGGTTCACGACGTTCTGGGGCAAGGCGTACGGCGGGCGGCTGGCCTATGCCGCGGGCTACACCGGGCTCGGGGTGGGGGCCAGCCGATTCGGCGCCCGGGTGATGCTCGACCTGCTGGACGGTGCGGACAACGAGCGGAGCCGGCTGGAGATGGTGCGCAGCAAGCCGCTGCCGTTCCCGCCGGAACCGTTCCGCTATGCCGGCATCCAGCTCACCCGGCGGGCGATCGACCGAGCCGACCGGAACGGTGGGCGGCGCAACCTGTGGCTGCGGGCGCTGGACAAGGTGGGGCTGGGGTTCGAGTCGTAGCGCATCGTGCCCCTCGAGGCAGGTAGGGCTCGTCGGAGGAGGTAGGTGTGGTGGCACGCGAGGCCGACGTGATCGTCGTCGGGGCGGGACTGTCCGGGCTGGCCGCGGCGCGCGCGGTGCTCGACGCGGGGCACGAGCCGTTGGTGGTGGAGGCCGACGACCGGGTCGGCGGCCGGATCCTCACCGAGGACGTGGACGGCGTCCCGCTCGAGCTCGGTGCCCAGTGGATCGGCGACACCCACCACCGGATGGAGGCGCTGGCCGGCGAGCTGGGGGTCGGCATCTACGACCAGTTCGAGGACGGCGAGACGACGTACGAGTTCGCGGGTGAGGTGCTGCGCGGAGAGGCGTTCCACGCGAAGTACGCCGACGAGCTGGCGGGTCTGGAACGGGTGTTGCGCGAGCTGGACCGGATGGCCGAAACCGTTCCAGTCGAGGCTCCCTGGACGGCACCGCGGGCCGACGAGTGGGACCGGATCACCGTTGGTCAGTGGCTGGACGGCCAGGGGCTCGGGCCGGTGGCACGGACACTGCAGGAGATCTGCACGGTAGGGATCCTCGCGATGCCGACGGTTGAGGTGTCGCTGCTCTGCCTGCTGCAGAACATCGCGGTCTGCGGGGTGACCGCCGAGCTGCTGGCCGAATCCGAGGGCGGTGCCCAGACCAAGCGGTTCGTCGGCGGTACGTCGCTGATCCCACAGCGGCTCGCGGAGACCCTCGGCGACCGGATCGTGCTGAACTCCCCCGTGCTGACCATCGACCACTCGGCCGATCGGGTCGTGGTCGGCTGCCGCGGCGGGTTCAGCGCGGTCGGCCGGCAGGTGATCGTGGCGCTCGCGCCGACGCTGGCCGGGCGGATCATGTACGACCCGCCGCTGCCCGGCGTCCGCGACCAGCTCACCCAGCGGATGCCGCAGGCGTCGGCACACAAGTCCTTCGTGCTGTACGACGAGCCGTTCTGGCGTGACGAGGGACTGAACGCGCAGCTGATCTCCGAGATCGGGCCCGCTCGGATGTCGAACGACTCCTGCCTGCCGGACGCATCGGCCGGGCCGGGGATCATCCTGTGCTTCCTGGAGGGCGAGTCGGCCCGGGTGGCCGGACGCTGGCCCGCCGAGCAACGGGCCGCCGCGTTGCGCGACGAGCTCGGTCGGCACTTCGGACCGCGGGCCGCCGCCCCGGTCCGGATCGTGGAGGGCGAGTGGGCGAGCCGGCAGTGGACCCGGGGGTGCTACAACGCCAACACCGGGCCGTGCGGGCTGATCCACTTCGGCTCCGCACTGTCGGCGCCGATCGGTCCGATCAAGTGGGCGGCGACCGAGACGGCGAACGCCTGGGCCGGCTACATGGAGGGCGCCGTCGAGGCCGGGCGGCGGGCGGCCGCGGAGTGCCTCGCCGACCTCTGACGGGCGGTCACTCGACGTGCCCTGAGCCCTTCGACAAGCTCAGGACAGGCTTTGTCGAAGCGCGACGTGCCCTGAGCCCTTGGACAAGCTCAGGACAGGCTTTGTCGAAGGGCGCTCGGCCCCAGCCCTCACTGCGACGGAGACCAGCGCGGATCGCGACCGGTGCGGGCGACCGTCCGGGCCAGCCGGTCGGCGTCCGCCGGCGCCTCGGCGACAGGACCGAACGGTCCCTGGCCTGACTCGATCGGGCCGGCGAATCGCTCGAAGAACCGATCCACCTGGTCGAGCGTGTCGTCGCGGACGTCGATCGGCTGGCCCGTCGCGCTCGCCAGGTCCCAGCCGTGCACGGTCAGCTCCTCGACGGCGACCAGCGCGTTGTCGGCGGCGTCCATCTCGATCCCGCCGGCCGAGGTCTTGCCCTGCCAGGCCGACTCCACGGCCCAGGCGTCGGCCAGCTCGCCGAGCTGCCGCGGGATCGCCGCCCGCCAGTCGTCGACGAGGCGCTGCGGCGGCCGGGTCGGTTGCTTGCGTGCATTGTCGGTGAACACGGTCGCGAACTGGTGGATGTGCGCAAGAAGGGCGGCCACGGTCCAGTCGGAACACGGCGTGGGCCGGGTCAGCTGGTCGTCGCCGACCGCGGACACCAGTCGGCTCATCTCCTGCGTCGCGGGCGCCAGGTCGTACACCAGAGGACTCCTCTCCGAAGACTGCTCGATGCGTACCGACCGTCGGCGGGTGCCGAACTCACCGGCACTGCGCCCGAGAATCCGACCCTCGCCGCCCTGAACGCGCATCGTCCAGGCTGAGCCGACCCCCGACGCAAGCATCGAGGTGCGGATTTTCGGGTTCGTCGGTAGCGCTCAGGCGTCGATCGCGGCCTCGTCCAGGGCGTACGCACCGTCCACGATGAACTCCTTGCGCGGGCCCACGTCGTTGCCCATCAGCATCTCGAAGGTGGTCTCGGCGAGCAGGCCGTCGTCGACGGTCACCCGGCGAAGCGTGCGGTGCCGCGGGTCCATCGTGGTCTCCGCCAGCTGGGAGGCGTCCATCTCCCCCAGCCCCTTGTAGCGTTGCGGCTCCTTGAAACCCCAGCCCTTCTTGGTCAGCTCGGCGGCCTTGCGCTGGTACTCGGCGTCGGAGTACGTGTAGATGTACTTGTCCTGCCCCTTGCGCGGGTTGGTCAGCTCGAACCGGTGCAGCGGCGGCACCGCCGAGAACACCCGGCCGGCCTGCACCATCGGCCGCATGTAGCGGAACATCAAGGTCAGCAGCAGCGTCCGGATGTGAGCGCCGTCGGAGTCGGCGTCCGCCATGAAGATGATCTTGCCGTAGCGGGCCGCCTCGACCTCGAAGGTCCGTCCGGAGCCGGCTCCGATCACCTGGATGATCGCGGCGCACTCGGCGTTCTTCAGCATGTCGCCGATCGAGGCCTTCTGGACGTTCAGGATCTTGCCGCGGATCGGCAGCAGCGCCTGGAACTCGGAGTTGCGGGCCAGTTTCGCGGTGCCCATGGCCGAGTCGCCCTCGACGATGAACAGCTCGGTCCGGTCAACGTCGGTGCTCCGGCAGTCGGCCAGCTTCGGCGGCAGCGAGGAGGACTCCAGCGCGTTCTTGCGGCGCTGGGCCTCCCGGTGCTGGCGCGCCGCGACCCGGGCCCGGGACGCCCCGACCACCTTCTCCATCACCTGCCGGGCCTGCGCCTTGACGGCCGCCTTGGACGAGGTGAGGAACGCGGTCAGCTCGCGGTCCACGATCCTGGTGACCAGCCGGGAGACCGCCGGGGTGCCCAGCACCTCCTTGGTCTGGCCCTCGAACTGCGGCTCGGCCAGCCGGACGGTGACGACCGCCGTCATCCCCTCCAAGACGTCGTCCTTGACCACCTCCTCGCCCGCCTTGAGCAGCCGGGTGCCTTCGAGCGCCGAGGTGAACGACCTGGTCAGAGCCCGTTCGAAACCGGCGACGTGGGTGCCGCCCTTCGGCGTGGCGATGATGTTCACGAAGGACTGGACGTGATGGTCGTATCCGTTCCCCCAGCGGACCGCGATGTCCACGTCGAGATCGCGATCCACATCCGTCGGGGTCATGTGCCCGTCGTCGTCGAGCATCGGCACGGTCTCGGTGAACCGGTCCTGCCCCTGCAGCCGGAGCACATCGGTGACCGGTTCGTCGGTGGCCAGATAGTCCACGAACTCGGTGATCCCACCCTCGTGCAGGAACGTCTCCTCCGTGACCTCGGCGGTCCGCGCGTCGGTCACCGAGATGGCCAGACCGGGCACCAGGAAGCTGGTCTGCCTGGCCCGCGCCTGCAGGTCGGCGAGCGACAGCTGGGCGTCCGGCAGGAAGATCTGTCGGTCCGGCCAGTACGTCACCCGGGTCCCGGTCACCCCCTTGCCGACCCGGCCGACCTTGCGCAGCCCACTGCCGGGCGTGAACTTCGCGCGCGGCCCGGGACCGTCGTACGTCCCCGGCTCGCCGCGGCGGAACGACATCGCCCAGGTTGCCCCGTTGCGGTCGACCTCGACATCGAGCCGGGACGACAGCGCGTTCACCACCGATGAGCCGACGCCGTGCAGACCGCCGGTCGCGTTGTACGACCCGCCGCCGAACTTGCCGCCGGCGTGCAGCTTGGTGAAGACGACCTCCACGCCGGACAAGCCGGTCCGCGGCTCGATGTCCACCGGGATGCCGCGGGCCCGGTCGAGCACGCTGATCGAGCCGTCCTTGGCGAGCGTCACGTCGATCCGGGTGCCGAAGCCACCGAGCGCCTCGTCCACGGCGTTGTCGATGATCTCCCACAGGCAATGCATCAGGCCGCGGGTGTCGGTCGAGCCGATGTACATCGCCGGTCGTTTGCGGACCGCCTCCAGCCCCTCGAGGACCAGCAGGTGCCGGGCCTCGTACTCGCGGGACTCGTTGGCGGGCTTCGGCGTCGGCACGCTGTGCAGATTACCGCCGCAGGCCTGCCCGGCCGCGGATTCGGGCAGCGAACACGGGCGCATGCGCCTTGCTCGATTGGGTAGCGTATCCAGTACTGGAGAGCAAGGGCGCCTCCAGCACCGGAATGAGTCACCGAGCTCGGCCTGCCGACCGCGGCGTGGCCAAGATCACAACGATCGAACGACGACCTCACCGTTGTCGTTACACAAGAGACATGCACCCGAGATGTCGAACCGGAACAATCGACCCCAAGATCGTTGTTTAGTAGCAGTGTGGGATCCGGTATCTCCGGGTCGCATGTTCGACTCAGAACGGATGAAGATCGACCAAACGAAAGTGAGGCCATCGTGAGCACCAGTGTCATCAAGGACGCCGCAGCCCTGAGTGCGGCCGATCGATGCGATCGTTGCGGAGCACAGGCGTACGTCCGTGTCACCATGGCCAGCGGGTTCGAGCTCCTCTTCTGCGCCCACCACGGCAAGGAGCACGCCGACAAGCTCAAGCAGGTCGCGCTGAAGATCCACGACGAAACCGAGAAGATCACCTGAGCGGTTCGACCGCAGCAACTGCCGATCTTCTCCGTCGCGAGGCCCTCCGGACTTTCTCCGGAGGGCCTCGTCGTTCTCGCCCGGTCCGTACGATGACCGAGTGTCTCGTCCCTTCCGCCCGCTCGCCGCGCTCGGCCTGCTCGTCGGCCTGCTGCTCGGCATGCTCGGCGTGAGCGCGATCCCGGCCCAGGCCGGACCCACCGGCTCCGGCTGGCTGCACACCGACGGCGGCCGGATCGTCGACGACCAGGACCGGACGTACGTCGTCAAGGGCGTCAACTGGTTCGGTCTGGAGACGCCGAACTGCGCCCCGCACGGGCTGTGGCAGATCGGCCTGGACGCCGGCCTGGCCCAGATCGCCTCGTTCGGCTTCAACACGATCCGGCTCCCGTTCAGCAACGAGTGCCTGGCCTCGCAGCAGCCGGTCAGCGGGATCGACGGCAGGTTGAACCCGGACCTGGTGGGCGAGACCCCGCTGCAGGTGATGGACGCGGTCGTCGCCGGCGCCCGCCGGCACGGGCTGCGGGTCGTCCTCGACCGGCACCGGCCGGACTCCGGCTCGCAGTCGGAGCTGTGGTACACCTCGGCCTGGTCGGAGCAGCGCTGGATCGCCGACTGGCAGGCGTTGGCCCGCCGTTACGCCGACGATCCGACGGTGATCGGGGCCGACCTCCACAACGAGCCCCACGGCCGGGCCTGCTTGGGCTGCGGCGATCCGTCCCGGGACTGGGCGGCCGCGGCCACCCGGGCGGGCAACGCCGTGCTGGCGGTCAACCCGCGGCTGCTGATCCTGGTCGAGGGGGTCGAGCAGCAGAGGGCTGGAGGCACCTGGTGGGGCGGCGGCCTGGCCGACGCCCGGACCCACCCGATCCGGCTCGACGTCGAGCACCGGCTGGTCTACTCCCCACACGACTACCCTGCCTCGATCTATCCGCACAGCTGGTTCGCCGACCCTCGATACCCGGCCAACCTGGACGACGTCTGGACCGCGAACTGGGGCTACCTGGCGCGCGACCAGATCGCGCCGGTGCTGCTGGGCGAGTTCGGGACGAAGCTGCAGACCGACGCCGACCGGGCCTGGCTCGGGCGGCTGGTCGACTATCTCGGGGCGAACCGGATGAGCTTCGCCTACTGGTCCTTCAACCCCAACAGCGGCGACACCGGCGGCCTCGTCGCGGACGACTGGACGACCCCGCAGCGCGAGAAGCTGGCCGCGCTGGCGCCGCTGCTGGGCGGCGGCACGTCGACGGGCAGCCCGTCGCCGGCACCGTCCGGGCCCGTGCCCACCCCGCCCGTGTCGCCGAATCCGACACCCACGCACTCCCCGACCCCGACGCCCTCTCTGATCCCGACGCCGACCCCGAGCCAGCCGTCCTCCCCCTCGACCGCGCCGACCGCCCCCGGCTCGACGTCCGCCAGCTGGCAGCTGAGCTCGTCCTGGAACGGTGGCTACGTCGCCCAGCTGCAGGTGGGCTCGACGACGGCGCGCAACGGCTGGCGGGTGAGCTGGCCGGATCCGGCGGCAACGTCGATCGCCAACAGCTGGGGCCTGCGCTGCGCGGTGGCCGGCGGCGTGATCAGCTGTGACGGCGCCGACTGGGCGGCATCCATCACCGCCGGCCAGACCGTGTACGTCGGGCTCCAGGTCAACTCCCCCGGCCCGGCACCGACGAATCCGTCGCTCACGCTGAACTAACGTCGAGTAGTAGCGCGCGCCGGGTCTCGATACCCCGGGTATCGAATTGTCGGAGACTTCGATACCATCGGTATCGAAGGGAGTCCGATGACCGTCACCAGCACGCGCCCGCCGCGGGAAACCGTTCGAGCCGGCATTCTCGCCGCCGCTGAGCACGCCTTTCTCGCCCACGGCTACGTCCGCAGCAGCCTGAGCGAGATCGCGGCTGCCGCCGGGTTCACCAAGGGCGCCGTGTACTCCAACTTCGGCGGCAAGCCGGAGTTGCTCAGCGCGGTCTGCGCGGCGCACATCGAGGCGATCGCGGCCTCGGTGATCGGCACGCTGAGCGCGACCGACTCGATCGATCTCGGCGCCCGGGCCCTGGCCGATCAGCTCACCGGCTCGTCGGCATGGCCCGAGCTCTGGGTCGAGTTCCGCGGCCTGGCCGCGCACGACGAGGGCGTACGCGCTGCCTACGGCGAGCTGCGGTCGCGGCTCCGCGGCGATCTGGAGCGGCAGCTGCGGGACAACGCCGAGCGGCTCACGCTGCCGCCGGACACCGACTTCGCCGTCGCCGCGACCCTGCTGCTCACCGTTGCGAACGGGCTGGCGCTGGAGCACGCCGCGGCACCCGCCGCGATGCCGCGCGAGCTGATCGAACGCTGCCTGGCGCAGCTGATCGGAGGCCTGCGGTGACCGACGAGCGCGAGCCGCTGGTGGTCGCCGACGGGCTGAGCCTGCGCACCAAGCAGGGTCCGGTCTTCGCCGATCTGCACTTCACCTGGCCCGGTCTCGGTCCGGTGGCGGTGACCGGTCCGGCCGGCTCCGGCCGCTCGTCTGTGCTGCTCGCGGTCGGCGGGCGGATGCGCGGGCTGACCGGTCGGCTGTCCGTGGCCGGGATCGACGCGATCCGGCGTCCGGCCGAGGTCCGTGCGATCACGTCGGTCGCCCGGATCGCCGACCTGGTCCGGCTGGAGAGCCGCCTCCGGGTCGCCGAGTGCATCACCGAGCGTGCGCTGATCGACGCGGTCGCGCCGCAGCGGGCCGAGGTCGGGTTCGGCCGGCTCGAGTCGACGCTCGGCGTCGCCTTCCCCCGTCAAGCGCTGGTGGACGACCTGCCCGCGCTCGAGCAGACCGTGCTGGCGGTCGTGCTGGCGACCCTGCGACCGGCTCGGTTGGTGCTGCTGGACGATGCCGACGCCCGGATCGATCTGGCCGACCAGCAGCGGCTGTTCGAGGCCCTGCGCACGATCTGTGCCACCCTCGACACCGCGATCGCCTTCGGCACCACCGAGACCGCCGCGCTGCCCGCCGATCTCGCGCGGCTCGACCTGACCCGCCCCGACTCCGTCACGGCACCGAAGGACTGATCGTGCGTCTGCCCGTCCCCGCCTCCCGGCTCGCCCGCTATGAGCTCCGCCGGTTCCGCGGCCCGCTGCCGAAGGTCGCCCTGGTCTTCGTACTGATCATCCCCCTGCTCTACGGCGCGATCTATCTGACCGCCAACTGGGACCCGTACGGCCGGCTCGACCGGCTGCCGGTCGCGGTGGTGAACGAGGACCAGCCCGTGACGTACGACGGCAAGCAGGTGCACGCCGGCCAGGACTTCGTCGACAACCTGATCGCCGAGAAGGACTTCGGGTACGCGGTGGTCGACGAAGACGAGGCGCTGCGCGGGCTGCGCGATGGCGACTACTACCTCGCGATCACCGTGCCCGAGTCGTTCTCCGCGCACCTGATCAGCGGCGCCGGGAAGGACCCGCAGCGGGCCCAGATCATGCTGCGCCGCAACGACGCGAACGGCTTCGTGATCGGCTCGATCACGGCGCGGGCCCAGGACAGCATCGCCCGAGCGGTGGACGAGTCCGCGGTGGCGAGCTATTTCGACGCCGTCTTCGCAAACCTCACGACCATCAGGTCCGGCCTCCAGGACGCGGCCGAGGGAGCGGGTCGGTTGAGCGACGGAGCCAGCTCGGCGGACGACGGCGCGGCCAAGCTGGCCGACGGTGCGAAGTCCGCGGCGTCCGGCTCGGCCACGCTGGCCGGCGGCGCACAGGACCTGGGCGCCGGACTTCGTACGCTGAAGTCGGGATCGGCCGACCTGGCCACCGGCGCCGGCAAGGTGGCCGACGGGACCCAGCAGCTCGACGACACCGTCGTCCCGGTGCTGACCGACCTGCAGAAGAAGCTGCCGCAGATCCAGAGCCACGCCAAGGAGGCCGGCAACGCGCTGGACGACGTGACCGCCGGGCTCGCCGACCGCTCCGGCTCCGTGAGCGCCGACCTCTCGGCGGCGTCGGCCGCGCTCGAGCAACTGAAGAAGGACAATCCCGAGCTCGCCGACGACGAGAACTTCAAGCGGGTTCAAGCCCGCGTCGACAGCGCCGCAGCGCGATCCGACGAGATCGCCGACACCGCCCGTGACGCAGCCGGCGACGTGCACGCGATCAACCAGAAGGTCCAGGCCACCGGCGACCTCAGCACGCCGGTCGCTCAGGCGAAGGACAAGCTCGTCGCGCTCAACGACGGCGCTCATCAGGTCGCCAGCGGTGCGAAGAAGCTGTCCGGCGGCATCTCCGATGCCTCGGCCGGGGCGGACAAGGTGGCCACCGGTGCCGACACGCTGCACTCCGGGCTCACCCAGCTGAGCAGCGGGGCGGATGCCCTGCACGCCGGCACCACGAAGCTCGCCGCCGGCGCGAAGGAACTGCACGACAAGCTCGCGGCCGCGGTGAAACGGATCCCGGTGCTCAGCCAGGATCAGCAGGACGACGCGGTCCAGGTGCTGTCCTCCCCCGCCGAGGTGACGATGCACGTCGACAACCCGGCCGGAGTCTACGGCCGGGGGCTGGCGCCGATGTTCTTCTCGATCGCCATCTGGGTGTTCGGGATCTCGGTGTTCCTCGTCGTCCGGCCGATCAGTGGCCGGGCGCTCGCCGGGCGCGCCCGGCCCTGGCGGCTGGCACTCACCGGCTGGCTACCGATCGGGATCTTCGCGGTGCTCGGCGCGCTGCTGATGCTCGGCGTGGTCTGGCTGTTCCTCGGCCTCGCCCCGGTGCACCCGCTGATGATCATCGGGATGACGGCGCTCGGTGCGCTGTGCTTCTCCGCGATCGCGCATCTGCTGCGGTCCGCACTCGGCACGCCCGGCTCGTCGATCCTGCTGGTTTGGCTGATCCTGCAGCTGACCTCGGCCGGCGGAACGTACCCGGCACCGATCCTGCCGGCGTTCTTCCAGGCCATCGCACCGTTCATGCCGATGACCTACCTGATCGACGCCTACCGGATCGTGATCTCCGGCGGCGAACCGGGCCACCTGGCCCGGGACGCGGCCATCCTCCTGGTGGGCACCGCGCTGGCCCTGCTGCTCGGCGTGCTAGTCGTGCGACGGCGCCAGCAATTCGGCCATCGCGACCTGCACCCGCCGCTGGTCAGCCCGTGAGACCCCGCCCGTCAGGACGGGGTCGGGATCGGTTCAGTCCAGGTAGTCGCGGAGCACCTGGGACCGCGACGGGTGACGCAGCTTCGACATCGTCTTGGACTCGATCTGCCGGATCCGCTCGCGGGTGACGCCGTAGACCTTGCCGATCTCGTCGAGCGTCTTCGGCTGGCCGTCGGTCAGCCCGAAGCGCATCGAGACCACGCCGGCCTCACGCTCGGACAGCGTGTCGAGGACGTCGTGCAGCTGCTCCTGCAGCAGGGTGAAGCTGACCGCGTCGGCCGGCACGACCGCCTCGGAGTCCTCGATCAGGTCGCCGAACTCGGAGTCGCCGTCCTCGCCGAGCGGGGTGTGCAGCGAGATCGGCTCGCGGCCGTACTTCTGCACCTCGACGACCTTCTCCGGAGTCATGTCGAGCTCGCGGGCGAGCTCTTCCGGGGTGGGCTCGCGACCGAGGTCCTGCAGCATCTGCCGCTGCACCCGGGCCAGCTTGTTGATCACCTCGACCATGTGCACCGGGATCCGGATGGTGCGGGCCTGGTCGGCCATCGCGCGGGTGATCGCCTGCCGGATCCACCAGGTGGCATACGTCGAGAACTTGTAGCCCTTGGTGTAGTCGAACTTCTCGACCGCCCGGATCAGGCCGAGGTTGCCCTCCTGGATCAGGTCCAGGAACAGCATGCCGCGGCCGGTGTAGCGCTTGGCCAGGCTGACCACGAGCCGGAGGTTCGCCTCGAGCAGGTGATTCTTGGCCCGCCGGCCGTCCTCGGCGATCCACTCGAAGTCCTCGAGCTCGTCGCCCTTGATGGTGGCGGTCTCGTCGTTCAGCTTCTCGTCGGCGAACAGGCCGGCCTCGATCCGCTTGGCGAGCTCGACCTCCTGCTCCGCGTTCAGCAGCGCGACCTTGCCGATCTGCTTCAGGTAGTCCTTGACCGGGTCGGCGGTCGCACCGGCCGCCATCACCTGCTGCTCGGGCTCGTCGGCGTCGTCGGCCTCGGAGAGGGTGAAGCCCTCGTCCTCGGTCAGCTCGCCCTCGAGCTTGGCCTCCTCGGCCGGCTCGAACGTCGACTCGTCGACGTCGTCCAGGGTTCGCTTCTTGCCGACGGTGACGACGACCTCTTCGCTCTCGACGTCGACCACGACCTCGGCCTCGAGGTCGATCTCCTCCTCGGCCAGGTCCTCCGGCGCATCGGCCTCCGTGGCCTCGAGGTCGGAGTCGGCCGACTCGTCATCGGTGGTCTTCTTGGCCTGGTCCCCCACCAGCTCCAGCGAGTCCTTCTCGGCAGTGCCGCGCTTGCTGGATCGGGCGGCGGCCTTGCGGGCCGGCTTCTTGGCCGTAGCGACGCGAGCGGTGCTTTCGCCGGCGGGCTGGGCTGTCGCGGACGCATGAACTCTCGAGGGGGGTGTCACTCAGCAGCCTCTCAGGAACGCTCGTTTTTCGGGCAGGCGGCGCCCATCGGATGTCAATAGGTGCTCCTACCCGTATTCTGGCACGGAACCCCAAATCGACCCCGAATCCTGTCCGAGTTGGACGATCGGATCGTGAGACGGCGTGGTCGGACGGGCGCCTTACCGCGATCCACCGTACGCGCACCCGCCGAATTCTGAAGCTTCCTCAGCCATCGAGGCGTAGAGTCTCAGGTGGTTTGCGGGCGCTCGGCGCGTCTCCCCGCCCCCGAGCCGGCATCTTCGCTCGCTGTACACCCACCTCGCTCGTGAAGCGAGACGCGCGAAGCAGGTGGAACACGAGCGAAGATGCGGTGAGGGCGTGGCGCCGTCCGGGGCCAGCGCCGCCGTGCTCGAAAAAGCCGCGCTCAGGAGATGCCGGGCTCAGGAGATGCCGGGCTCAGAAATCAGGAGGGCTTGACCGCGAGCACCGGGCAGGCGGCGTCGAGCAGCACGCGCTGGGCGTTGCTGCCGAGCAGCAGCTTGCCGACCGGTGACCGCTTGCGCAGGCCGATCACGATGAATTCGGCGGCGCTGGTGCTGGCCGCCGCGATCAGCTCCTCGGCCGGGTCGAGGGCGTCGGACGTCGCCTGGATCTCGTACGGCACGCCGGAGCCGGCCAGCTCGGTGGACAGGTCGTCCAGTTCCTCGGAGGAGGAGGTGTGGACCACGATCAGCGAGCTGCCGCGGAGCTTCGCCTCGGTCACCGCCCGCTGCAGCGCCGCCCGGCCCTCCGGCTTGGAGGAGTAGCCGACCACGATCGTCGACGTGGCAGGTGCCGTGGGAATCTCGGGTGCAGTGTCCACGATCGTTTCCGCCATCAGATCGTCTCCCAGCTGTGAGCGGGTTCGTTGGTGTGCATCAGCTCCAGATAGGTGGCGAGCATCCCGCGCAGCGCTTCGTCGCGTGACTCCCCCGCCGCTTCCCGCCTGGATACCTCCGCAGTCTGCCACGTTGCACCGTTGGCTGCACGCAGACAGCGAGACTCGATGATGCCTAGTAGACGGCCGGTTTCGGCCTCCGGGACACCCCATAGGCCCAGGCCGGTCGCCGCCATTGGTAGGAGCTTACGGATCACCAGCTCGGTGACCGGCACCTGTCCGACCCGTGGCCAGTACACGTCGGCGTCGATGCCCCGGCGGACGCCCGAATAGAAGTTGTCGGTGGCCGCCTGGAACGACATCTGGGTCCAGATCGGCCGGTCCTCGCTGGCCAGCGCCCGCACCAGACCGGCGAAGAAGGCGGTGTTGGCCATCACGTCGACCACGGTCGGTCCGGCCGGCAGCACCCGGTTCTCCACCCGCAGGTGCGGCTGGCCGCCGCTGATGTCGTAGACCGGGCGGTTCCAGCGATAGATCGTGCCGTTGTGCAGCCGGAGCTCCTCCAGCTTGGGCACCCCACCGGCATCCAGCACCGCGATCGGGTCCTCGTCGCTGATGATCGGCAGCAGGGCCGGAAAATAGAGCGAGTTCTCCTCGAACAGGTCGAAGATCGAGGTGATCCAGCGCTCGCCGAACCACACCCGCGGACGTACGCCCTGGGCCTTGAACTCCTCGGAGCGGGTGTCGGTGGTCTGCTCGAACAGCGGGATCCGAGACTCCGCAACGAGTTCCTTGCCGAACAGGTACGGCGAGTTGGCGCCGACCGCGACCTGGATGCCGGCGATGGCCTGGGCCGCGTTCCAGTACGGGGCGAAGTCGTCGGGGCTGACCTGGAGGTGGACCTGGGTCGAGGTGCAGGCCGCCTCCGGCATGATCGTGTCGGAGATCATGTGCAGCCGCTCGACCCCGTCGATGCTGATCTCCAGATCTTCGCCGCGCGCGGCGAAGATCTGTTCGTCCAGCAACGAGTAGCGCGCGTTCTCGCTGACGCTGGCCAGGGTCACGTGCTCGGGTCGCAGCGTGGGCAGGATGCCGACCATGGCCAGCTGGCAGCCGATCCCGGAGGCCCGCTCCTCCGCGTGGTTCAGCGCCGTCCGGACCGACTCCTCGAACGAGCTCAGCCCGTTGTCGGACAGCGCGCGCGGGGCGACGTTGATCTCGATGTTGAACTTGCCCAGCTCGGTGACGAACTGGGGGTCGGCGATCACCTCGAGCACCTCGGCGTTGCGCATCGCCGGCTCGCAGTCGGTGTCGACCAGGTTGAGCTCGATCTCCAGGCCGGTCATCGGCCGGTCGAAGTCGAACGTCGACTGGGTCAGCATCCGTGCCAGCGCGTCCAGCCCGGTGCGGACCTTCTGCCGGTGCCGGGTCCGATCCTCGCGGGTGAACGGCCCCGCCTCAACCTTCTCGCCCATGGCGCCTATCCTGTCCCATTCCGACCCGGTCGGACACCCGGGCCGATCGGTCCCGGGCACGCAGTGTCGGCGGCGTTTCCTAGGATGACCCCCGATGTCCAGCCATGACGCGACCACGCCGCCCATCGCCGAACGCCGCCCGGTCGAGCGGATGCACCACGGCGACACCTTCGTCGACCCGTACGAGTGGCTGCGGTCCAAGCAGGACCCGGCGGTGATCGACTACCTCGGCGCGGAGAACAGCTGGACCGAGCGGCGCACCGCGCACCTGCGCGAGCTGGCCGACGCGATCTTCGGTGAGATCAAGGCCCGCACCCAGGAAACCGACCTGAGCGTGCCGACGTATCGCAGCCACAGTTCCGGATCGGACGGGGACGGCCGCGCGTTCTGGTACTACGTCCGCACGGTCGAAGGTGCGGAATACCCGATCTACTGCCGGGCCGCCGCCGCCGCGGGCGAGCGTACGCCGCCGGAGGTCTCCGGCGAGATCGCCGGGGAGGAGGTGCTGCTGGACGGCAACGTGGAGGCCGCCGGCACCGACTTCTTCTCGATCGGGGCGTTCGCGGTCTCGCCGAACGGGGACCTGCTCGCCTACTCCACCGACACCAGTGGTGCCGAGCGGTTCACCCTCCGGGTGAAGGACCTGACCACCGGCGCACCGCTGCCGGATGTGATCGAGGACACCGCGTACGGCGTCGCCTGGGCCGGCGACGGCTACCTGTTCTACACCCGGGCCGACGAGGCCTGGCGTCCCTACGTCGTGCTCCGGCACGCGCTCGGCACCGACCCGGACGCCGATGCGGTGGTGCTGACCGAGGACGACGAGCGGTTCTGGCTCGGCGTCGAGACCAGCCGCGACCGGCGCTGGATCGTGTTCGGCGCGGGCAGCAAGGTGACCTCGGAGGCTCGGCTGCTCAGCGTGGACGATCCTGAGGGCGAGCCGCGGATCGTGGCGCCGCGCCGGCAGGGGGTGGAATACGAGGTGGAGCCGGCCGGCGACCGGCTGCTGATCGTGCACAACGACGGTGCGCTGGACTTCGAGCTGGCCTGGGCGCCGCTGGACGCGACCGGTCACGAGCAGTGGTCCCCGGTCGTGCCGCACACCCCCGGCGTCCGCATCGTCGGCGTGCACGCGTACGCCCGGCACGCGGTCGTGTCGCTGCGCCGCGACGGACTGACCGGGCTGCACGTGCTGCCGCGGTCGGCCGAGTCGGCCACCGGGTTCGGGCCGGGTGCCGACATCGCGTTCGACGAGCCGATCTATCTGGTCGACGCGATCGGCGGCGCGGAATACGACACCGATACCGTGCGGCTCGGCTACGAGTCGATGGTCACCCCGGAATCGGTCTACGACTACGGACTGGACACCGGCGAGCTCGTGCTGCGCAAGCAGACCCCGGTGCTGGACGATCCGACCTGGGGGCCGTACGACCCGGCGAACTACGTCCAGGAGCGCGGCTGGGCCCGGGCCGACGACGGCACGCAGGTGCCGGTCTCGATCGTGCGGCGCGCGGACGTGGCCCGCGACGGCTCGGCACCCGCGCTGCTCTACGGCTACGGGTCGTACGAGATCCCGATCGATCCGAGCTTCTCCATCCCCCGGCTGTCGCTGCTCGATCGCGGCATCGTCTTCGCGATCGCCCACGTCCGCGGCGGCGGCGAGCTCGGTCGCGGCTGGTACGAGGACGGCAAGCTGCTGGCCAAGCGGAACACCTTCACCGATTTCGTGGCCTGCGCCCGCTGGCTGGTGGCCGAGGGGTACACCTCGTCGGACCGGTTGGCGGCCCGCGGGGGCAGCGCCGGCGGGCTGCTGATGGGCGCGGTGGCGAACCTGGCTCCGGACGCGTTCCGGGCGATCCACGCCCAGGTCCCGTTCGTGGACGCGCTGACCACGATCCTGGATCCCGAGCTGCCGCTCACGGTGATCGAGTGGGAGGAGTGGGGCGACCCGCTGCACGACCCCGAGGCCTATGCGTACATGAAGTCCTACAGCCCGTACGAGAACGTGCGGGCGATGGCCTACCCCGCGATCCTGGCGACCACCAGCCTGAACGACACCAGGGTGTTCTACGTCGAGCCGGCGAAGTGGATCGCCGCACTGCGCATGCTGGCGAGCAACGGCGACGACCGGCCGATCCTGCTGAAGACCGAGATGGTGGCCGGCCACGGCGGCGTCAGCGGCCGATACCAGAGCTGGAAAGAGACCGCCTTCGAATACGCTTGGATCATCGATCAGATCGCACCCGAGGCGATCCGGTAGTGACGATCGGGTAACATCCTGCATCCGAATCGGCAACTGGCGCCGAACAGTGCCCTGACCGGGGCAATCAGGGAAGACCCTGGGTGGTCTCAGGGGATCTTCAGGGCCTGCGAGGAATCCTTTTCATCCCTGTTTACGTTCCTACCTGTGTAAGGCAACGAAAAGGGGAAACGTGGTAGCAATCTCGGCTCGTTCGCGAGTCAATGACGGTATTGATGGCAAGGATGCGGTCGGGCTCTACCTGGACGGCATCGCCAAGACTCCTCTGCTCACCGCCGAGGAGGAGGTCGAGCTGGCCAAGACCATCGAGGTCGGCCTCTATGCGAGCAAGATCCTGTCCGGCGAGGTGACCAGTGCCGAGCGGGGCAAGAAGGCGAAGCGCCCCACCATCGACGAACTCGAGTTCCTGGTGGCCGACGGTGAGCGCGCGATGCAGCGGTTCGTCACGGCCAACCTGCGCCTGGTGGTCTCCGTCGCCCGCAAGTACGGCCGGTCCCAGATGCCGCTGCTGGACCTGGTCCAGGAGGGCAACACCGGCCTGATCAGGGCGGTGGAGAAGTTCGACTACACCAAGGGCTTCAAGTTCTCGACCTATGGCACCTGGTGGGTGCGGCAGTCGATCAGCCGCGGGATCGCCCAGCAGGGCAGGATCGTCCGGCTGCCGGTGCACGTCGCCGAGCAGGTCAACCAGGTCGGCGCGGTCCGTCGCACCCTGGAGCGCCGGCTCGGTCGCGACCCGGAGATCACCGAGATCGCCGACGAGATGGGTCTGGAGGCCGACCGCGTGCTCGACCTGATGCGCTACGGCCGCGATCACGTCAGCCTGGACGCCCCGGTCGAGGAGGGCGGTGACACCGCGCTCGGCGACCTGATCGCCCGGGAGCCGATGCCGGGTCCGGACGAGGTCTTCCTGGACGCCGAGGAGCACGCCCGGCTGGAGGCCATGCTGGATCAGCTGGACGAGCGCTCGGCGGACGTCGTCCGTCGTCGCTACGGCCTGATCGACGGTCGGCAGGCGAAGCTCTCCGACATCGGTGCGCTGTGGGGCATCACCGCGGAGCGGGTCCGCCAGATCGAGCGGCACGCGATCGCCAAGCTGCGGAGCCAGTCGGTTCTCGCCGCCTGAGCCACCTTCCCCACTCCCCGGCGTGGGCGGTCCGGATTCGTCCGGGCCGCCCACGTGGCGTTTCGGCTACCGCAGCGACGACCGGTGGTCGCGCACGGCGGCGACGACATCCCGCACGGCCTGACTCGCGGCGGCCGAGTCGACGCGATCATCGACCAGGGACTCGTGGGTTGCGCCCGGCGCGACCCGGTGGACCGCATGGGTCGACAGGGTGGCCAGACGGTCCTGGGCCGACCGCCAGGTCGCGTCGTGGCCGGTGCCGGCGGTCAGCACCAGAAGCGGCTTGTCGCCGAAGTCCGTCAGCGCCGACGCCTGCCGGGTGGACGCGGAGCCCGCGACGAACTCCCGCAGGGTGCTGGCCAACTGCGATCCGGCCCCGAGCTGCGCGAGCGCCGGTGCCACCGCGGCGATGCGGTGGATCGCGGTCGGTGGCTCGGCGGTTGCCGGCCGGGTGAGCCCGGATCGGGGTGCGGTCGAGTCCAGCAGCACCAGGCCGGCGACCTGCTCGGGGAACCGGGCGGCGAAGTCCAACACGTACAGCCCACCGAAGGAGTGACCGGCCAGCACGAAGGGCCCGGCGACCCCGGCGGCGGCCAGCAGGGTGTGCAGGTCGGCCGCGATCTGGTCGGCATCCTGGGGCCCGTCCGGCGGATCGCTCCAGCCGCGACCGGCGCGGTCGTACACACAGACCGTGGTGTCGCGCGCGACGACCGGCGCGATCCACCTCAGATCGGCCGACGATCCGCCCAGGCCGGGTTCCAGCACGACGGCCGGGCTACCGGAGCCGGTGCAGTGCAGGTGCAGCCGGTGCCCGCCGACGTCGACCAGCCGTCCCGGCGCGAGATCGGCCCGGACGTCTCGTGCCTCCAGGATCGCCTCGTGACCGGCGCCGGCCGCCGCCAGGGCCAGCGCGGCCACGACCGGATAGAGCAGCCACCGCGTACCTCGGCTCGGCACCTGGCGCCGGATCTGCGGGACCATCCAGCCGACCAGCACCAGCAGCGCCGCCGGCCAAACCCACCCGAACACCGCCTGCACGGCGGCAGACCCCGTCATCGAGACGATCCCGGACATCAGCAGGAAGGCGGCTGGTGCCGCCGCCCACCGCTGCGGCCGGCCGGTCGACCGGGCCAACAGCATCACCAGCAGGGCCCAGCCGGACGCGAGGCCGATCAGGACCGCCCCCGTCAGAATGTGCCGATCCGGCGGCAAGATCGGTGCGACCACCAGCGTGACGGCGGCGGCACATCCGGCGAGCAGCGCGGTGGCGGTGAGCGGTGTGGGAGACATGTCTCCAGCCTGGCTCTCCGGCCGCGTGGCGCCCCAGTGTCGGACAAGACGCATCCTTGACGATCTCGGCCATGACGCCGTCGTAGAGTGAGGTCGTGACTCGGCCCGTGAGTGCGCGCGTCATGCTGGTCACCTTCGAGTCGGCCCAGATCCTCGACGTGACCGGTCCGGCCGAGGTGTTCTCCACCGCTTCCCGATATCTGAGCGGTGTCGCCTACGAGGTCGCCGTGGCCAGTGTCGGCGGCGGGATGGTCGGCTCGAGCAGCGGCATCGCCTTCGCCACCCTCGACATCGCCGGGTGTCGCACCCCGCCGGACACGTTGATCGTCGCCGGCGGCCGGGACATGGCCGAGGTGGTCGCGGACCGGGACCTGCTGTCGGAGGTGAATCGCCTCGCGGGCGGCGCCCGGCGGGTCGCGTCGGTGTGCTCGGGTGCGTTCGTGCTGGCCGCCGCGGGCCTGCTCGACGGCCGCCGCGCCGCCACTCACTGGGCCGAGTGCGACCTGTTGCGGCGGACGTACCCGCGGGTGTCGGTCGACGGCGACGCCATCTACGTTCGCGACGGAAACGTGTGGACCTCAGCCGGAGTGACCGCCGGCATCGATCTCGCCCTTGCCCTGGTCGCCGACGACCACGGCCGGCAGGCCGCGGCCAGAGTCGCTCGTCAACTCGTGGTGTACCTGCGCCGATCCGGCGGGCAGGCCCAGTTCTCGACGGTGCTCGAGGCTCAGCACGCCGACAGCGAGCCGATCCGCGACCTGGTCGCGTGGCTGCCCGATCACCTCGGCGACGATCTCACCGTCGGCGCGCTCGCCCACCGAACCCACCTCTCGGCTCGCCAGTTCAGCCGGGTGTTCAGGGCCGAGACCGGCAGCACGCCGGCGGAGCATGTCGAGGCCGTCCGGACCGAGGCCGCCTGCCGGTTGCTGGAGACCACCCAGGCACCGATCGACGAGATCGCCCGCCGGTGCGGCTTCGGCAATCCCGAGACCATGAATCGCACCTTCCGGCGACGGCTGGACACCACCCCCGGGCAGCATCGCCAGCACTTCGGCGCGCCCTGCTGACGGGCTCTGGTCAACCGGCCGGCTCGAACACCGACCAGCAGATGGCGTTCCGCAGCCGCTGGTCGTCCAGCACGAGCGCCCGGATCGGCTCCGGCAGCCGCGCGCGCTGCCACCGGCACTCGGCCCGGCCGGCGGACGCGCTCTCCGGCGCCGGCGCCGCGGCCCGGGCAGCCTTGATCGCGTACGCAGCCGCACCCAGCTCGTGCGCCGCGACGTGAGCCACGACCGCGGCCTGACCGGCCGCGTACGCGGCGTGCCGCGCGGCCCCGTGGAGGTCGCGGGCCGCCCCCATGGCGTGCCCGCCGGCCGCCCGGGCCTGCATCATCCGGACCTCACCGCGGACCCAGGCGCGGGCGCTGTCGATCGCCTGCCGGGGGCGGTCGTCGTCCGGCCGGGCCCGCTCGAACAGCGGCAGCACGTGCTCGGCACAGTCCGCCGCCCAGAGCGCCAGCAGGTGATGGTCGGCATCGGTGAGCGTTCCGCCGCGGCGGATCGTCACGAACCGGGGGTCGCGGACCTCGGGCAGGATCACGATCCCCACCTCCTCGATCCGGTCAGAGCACCCCGGCCGCGCCTGCCGCCGGGTTCGGTGCCCGCCTCGCGCAAGGCCGGAATCAAACAAAAACGCTTCGGCGCTGTATCCGGCCGACGTTAGCGTGATCCGTACTTCCAGTGGCCAAGGGTAGGACGTCCGCGGAGGAACAGACATGCGCGTACGGCACGGTCGGCAGCGACCGCAATCGGCGCTGCCGGTGCTGGTGGCCGCGGCAATCGCGGTGATCAACGTGCTCGCCTTCGCGCCGGCGCCGGTCGCCTACTCCGACCCGACGCCCGCAGCGTCGGACCGGCAGACATCGGACGCGCATCCTTCATCGGCTCCCACGACGGCCAGCCCGTCCCCGCGCGCAACCGCGAGCCCGCAGCCCTCATCGGCTCCGGCCCCCTCAGCGAGCAGCGCGCCGCCGCGCACGACACCGACCAGATCACCGTCGCACTCCCGCCCGAGCCCGACATCGAGCCCGAGTCCATCGGCGTCACACTCCAGCCCGAGCGCCACCTCGAGCCCGAGCCCATCGGCGTCACACTCCAGCCCGAGCAGCTCGCCGTCGCCGTCCGGCGAAACCAGTTCGCCGTCACCGGCCGGCGAGAGCAGCTCTCCGTCGCCGGCGACCTCGACCGCACCTGCCAGCCCGAGCGCATCGACGACGTCACGGAATCCCGACGCGACGGCCACGGCGACCAGCGAGTCCGCGCGGCGCGCTGAGGTCGCCGCGGAGTCGGTGGACCCGGTGGAGACCTCCGTCGGCGTCTCCACCTATCTGGCGCCGTCGAGACCCGAGGCGGCGCCGGTCCCCTGGGGTGGTTGGACGTTCAAGCTCACGGGTTCCACGGGCGTGACGCTCGATCCGACGTCGCTGACCACCGGCAGCTTTCCGGACCCCGACCTGGTGTTCTCCGACGTCAGCTTCGACGGCCAGGCCGATTCGGCGACCGTGACGTTCACTCCGGTGCCCCGAAACGGCTACGTTCTGGCGCAGCAGAGCGGGGCGAACGCGTCCTGCTACAGCCGCCCGGCCGACGGCAGGTCTCCGTCGGAAAGCGTTCAGGTGACCAATGTCGGAGACACGGGGTTCAGCATCCCGGTGCTGACCGAGCTCGTCGATTGTTCGGTCTACTACCGCCAGCTCCCCGGACCACCCCGGCTGACACTGATCGACGACGTCGTCAACGACGACGGCGGCGCTGCGCACGCGAGCGATTGGACGCTCTATGCCAACGGCCCCATCCGGGTCGGCGGCCACCTGGGCGACTCCACCGTCACCAACGTGAAGCTGATCGCCGGCACCTACGTCCTCGACGAGAGCGGTCCGCCGGGCTACAACTCCGGCGCGTGGTCGTGTCGTGGCGGCACCATGACGAACGGCTGGACGCTGGTCCTGAAGGACGGGGACGGCGCCGTCTGCACCATCACCAACGACGACCGGCCCACCCGGCTGACCCTGGTCGACACGACGACCAACGACAACGGCGGGACCGCCCGCCCGGCCGACTGGACCCTGACGGCCACCGGACCCACTACGATCACCGGGCGCACCGGCGACTCGTCGGTGACCGACGCCGCCGTGAAGGCCGGCACCTACACCCTGGATGCGAGCGGCCCATCCGGCTACACCGGCACCTGGTCGTGCAGCTCGCACCGTCTGAACGGATCGACCCTGGTGCTCGACACCGGAGACGACGAAACCTGCACGCTCGCCAGCGACGACCAGGCCGCCCACCTGACCCTCGTCGACCAGGTGACCAACGACAACGGCGGCACCGCCCGGCCGGCCGACTGGACCCTGACCGCCACCGGACCCACCACGATCAGCGGCCACACCGGCGATCCCGCCGTCACCGGCGCGGCAGTGGACGCCGGTAGCTACACCCTGAGCGAGACCGGCCCAGCCGGCTATGCCGGAAGCTGGTCGTGCACCCCGGACACGTTGACCGGTTCGACCGTGGTGGTCGCCAACGGAGCCGACGTCACCTGCACCGCCACCAATGACGACCGGGCCGCCCATCTGACCCTGATCGCGCACGTCGTCAACGACGACGGCGGTACGGCCCGGCCGGCCGACTGGACCCTGAGCGCGACCGGCCCGACCGCCGTCACCGGCCGCAGCGGCGACCCGGCGGTGACCGATGTCGAGGTGGATCCCGGGTCGTACCGGCTCGCCGAAGCCGGCGGGCCCGCCGGCTATGCCCATTCGGACTGGGTGTGCAGCGGCGGCATCCAGGAGGTGCCGGGCGCTCCAGTCCTGCTCGGCGGTGGCGAGAGCGCCATCTGCACCATCACCGACGACGACCGGCCCGCGCGTCTGACGCTGATCTCGCGGGTCGTCAACGGCGGTTCCGGAGGCACGGCCACACCCGATCAGTGGACGCTGGCCGCCACCGGCGCGACCTCCATCGGTGGCCGCGCCAACTCGGCGGCCGTCACCGATCGGACGATCGACGCGGGAAGCTACCTGCTGTCCGAGTCCGGCGGCCCGCGCGGCTACGTCGCCGGCGCGTGGTCGTGCAGCGGTGGAACCGTGACGCGAAACCGGCTCGCGGCGGTCAACGGCGCCGCGGTCGTGTGCACGGTGACCAACTCGGCCCAAGAGCCGGCCCTCACCCTGATCAAGGTGGTTCGCGGCGGAGCCGGCGGGACGGCGGCATCCCCGTCCGCGTGGCAGCTCGGCGCAGCCGGCCCGCGCACGATCGGCGGGGTCAGCGGCAGCGCTGCGGTCACTCGCGTGCCGCTGCCCATCGGAACGTACGATCTGACCGAGTCCGGCCCCAGCGGGTTCCGCAGCTCCGGATGGGTGTGCGTGGGTGCGACGGGATCCGCACCCGCCGGTGCCGTCAGCCTGAGCCTCGGCGACCGCGCCGTCTGCACCTCCACCAGCACCGCGACTCGGCCGACCCTGACCCTGGTCGGCGGGGTCGACAACGGGCTGTCCGGCGGCACGGCGGAGCCCACCGACTGGATCCTCACCGCCTCCAATCGCTCGGACCGGATCCGGGGAGTCACCGGCAGCCCGGCGGTCACCCGGGCGCCTGCGGAGGTGGGGACGTACGCGCTCGCAGAGAGCGGTCCGCCGGGTTACGCCAGGTCGGGCTGGGTCTGCGTCGGCGCCGCCGGCTCCACCGCCACGAGTGTGACCCTCGCCCTCGGTGACCACGCCACCTGCACCGTCGGCAACACCGCACGCCAGCCCCGGCTGACCCTGCTCGCGGACGTGACCAACGACGACCAAGGCACCTCGACGGGCGCCGACTGGATCCTCGTCGCCACCGGACCCACTCCGGGTGTCAGCGGCCAGGGCGGAGTGACTGCGCTGCCGGTTTCGGCCGGCGCCTACCGCCTGACCGAGTCCGGGCCCGAGGGCTACACGCTGCGCGCCTGGTCCTGCGACGGCGCGACGCGCCACGGCACGAGCGTGGTCGTGGCCCTCGGCGGCGACGTGACCTGCGTCGCGCACCTCGACGACAAGCCGGCCGAGCCGACCCTCACGCTGTCCCCGGACCTGACCTCCACCCACGTCGGATCGAGGTTCGGCGTGACCGCCCAGGTCCGGCGGGCCGGACAGCCCGCAGCCGACGTCGTGGTCCACTTCGTCAGCCGGCTGCCGGGTCAGGAGGACAAGACCGGATCGGATCGCACCGACGCAGCGGGCAGGGCCGGCTACCACTTCACCCGAACGGTCGCCGGCGCGGACATCGTGACCGCGACAGCGCGAGTGGGCGGACGCACCCTGGTCGCCAGGATCCACCACCGTTGGACGGCCACTCCGGCGAAGATCCCGGAGACCAGCCCCACGGTGCGGCCGCAAGGAGCAGCGCGACCCGGTGGCAGCCTCCAGCTCAGCGGGACGGGTTGCCGTCCCGGCGGCGTCGTGGACATCGACCTGCGCAATGCCGACGGGCTGACCGTGCGGCTCGGGACGACGACCGCCGCCGCCGACGGCTCCTTCTACCTCAACACCTCCGTGCCGACCGTCCCGCTCGGGCGCTACACGCTGCACACGAGCTGCGGCAAGCCGTCCGGGGACCCGACCGTCGACATCAGCGGTCCGGAGTCGACCCTTGCCGTGACCGGCATCGCGGCTGCGGGCGCCACCACGGGCTCGTTGTTGGTCTTCTTCCTGTTGCTGGTCAAGGGCATCATCTCCTTCATGCCCAACCGGTTCCGCTGAGGCGGCTCATGCAGCGCTGGATCTGTCCCGACTGCGAGCGCGAGTTCGGTGCGCGTCACCAGGCGCACACCTGCGCCCCGGGTATCGGCGTCGCCGAGCTGCTCGGCCGGCACCCCGGCTGGATCGGCGAGATCTATGCCGCGGTGATCGACACGGTGCGGGCCCTCGGCCCGGTGCACGAGGACGCGGTGAACGTCGGCGTCTTCTTGAAGGCGCAGCGCACCTTCGCCGAGTTCCGGCCCCGGGTCCGCTCCGTGTTGCTGTGGATCATGCTGCCCGACGAGCACCCGATCCCGGCGGTCGGCCGGATCGTCCGGGCCGGGTCGAACTACGCCCACCGGCTGGTGCTGACCGATGCCGCCCAGGTCGACGACGACGTACGCACCCTGCTGGAGCTGGCCTACGACGTCGCCGCGGACTGACGGGCCGAACCCGAGCGGCCACACCTTGGCCGTGCGGTAGCCGTCGTCGCGAGCGGCAGATCTTCGTACGGCGCCTCAGCGGTTTGCGCCGCGCTTCTCCCGTGCCCTGACCTGCACGTGCACGGGAGTTCCGGTGAAGCCGAACTCCTCCCGCAACCGGCGCTCGACGAACCGCAGGTACTGGTCCTCCAGCTGACCGGAGGTGAACAGCACGAACGTCGGCGGCCCGGCGTGTGCCTGGGTGCCGAACAGGACCCGCGGCTGCTTGCCGCCGCGCACCGGATGGGGGTGGGCAGCCGCGATCCGGCCCAGGAAGGCGTTCAGCTTGCCGGTCGAGATCCGTTGCTCCCAGCCCCCCAGCGCCTCTTCGATCGCCGGGCCGAGCCGGTCGACATGCCGTCCCGTCCGGGCCGAGATGTTCACCTTGGCGGCCCAGCCGAACCCGGTCAGGTCGCGCTCGATCTCCCGGTCCAGATAGCGGCGCCGCTCGTCGTCGGTCAGGTCCCACTTGTTGAACGCGATCACCAGCGCTCGCCCGGCCTCCTCGACGCTGCTCATGATCCGCAGGTCTTGCTCGGTCATCGGCTGGCCGGCGTCCACCACGACCACGCAGACCTCGGCCCGCTCGATCGCCGCGTGGGTCCGCAGGCTGGCGTAGTACTCGTGACCGGACGCCTCTTTCACCCGCCGCCGGATGCCCGCGGTGTCGATGAAGCGGTACGTCCGCCCGTCCACCTCGACCAGCTCGTCGACCGGGTCGACGGTGGTGCCGGCGACATCGTCGACCACCACCCGCTGCTGCCGCGCCAACCGGTTCAGCAGGCTCGACTTGCCGACGTTCGGCTTGCCGACGATGGCGACGCGGCGGGGCCCGGCCGGTGGGTCGAAGTCCTCCGGCGGCGCCTCCGGCAGCGCGGCCAGGATCGCGTCCAGCAGGTCTCCGCTGCCTCGGCCGTGCAGCGCCGACACCGGATACGGCTCCCCCAGGCCGAGGTTCCACAGCGCCGCGGCCTCCCCCTCGGTCCGCAGGTCGTCGACCTTGTTGGCGGCCAGCACGACCGGCTTTCCGGCCCGGCGCAGCACCTGGACGACGGACTCGTCGACGTCCTGGATGCCGACGGTGGCATCGACCACGAACAGCACCGCGTCGGCGGTCCCGATCGCCAGTTCGGCCTGCTCGGTGACCTGGGCGGCCATCCCCTTCGCGTCCGGCGCCCAGCCGCCGGTGTCGACCACCACGAAGTCGCGACCGTTCCAGACCGCGTCATAGGACACCCGATCGCGGGTGACACCCGGGACGTCTTGGACCACCGCCTCGCGCCGGCCGATGATCCGGTTGACCAGGGTCGACTTGCCGACGTTGGGCCGGCCGACGACCGCGACAACCGGCACGGTGCGATCGGCACCGGCCCCGTCGAACTCGTCGAGGTGATCGATCTCGGTCATGTGTCTCACTGTCGCTGGCGGATCGTGGTCGGCCGGGGTGGCCCCGGCAAGGTTAGCCCGGTGCGCGCCTGCGCCTCGACCACGTGCTCGGCGAGAATCCTCCGCAGCCGCTCGGTGTGCTCGGCGACCAGCGCCTTCGGCCGGGGCCAGGGCAGCCGCGGCACGGTGAACGGGCGGCCGTAGACGACGTGCACGGCGGCGCCCCGGTGCGGAGTCTCGTCCCGGTCCTGCCCGGGGTCGCGCGTGCCGATCAGCGCCACCGGCACGATCGGCGCGCCGGTGACCATGGCGAGATACACGGCGCCACCCTTCGCCCAGTGCACCTCGCCGGTCCCTCGGACGCCCTCGGGAAAGACGACCAGCACGCCGTCGTCGCGCAGCACCCGGATGGCGCGGCGGATCGCGGTCGGGTCCACCGCATGCCGGTCGATCGGGATCTGGCCGAACCGGGTGAGCAGCCAGCCGACCGCGCCGCCGTCGTACATCTCCTTCTTCACCAGGGCGAACGACGGCCGCTCGGTGACCGCGGCCAGCAGCGGGCCGTCCAGCACCCCGACATGGTTGGTGGCCAGCACGACCGGTCCGGACCGGGGGACGTACGCCTGGTCGTGCACGCCGACCCGCCAGTACGTCCGCAGCGCGGCCGCGACCGCCGGCCTCGCCAGCCGGAACGGCAGCGTGCCGGCAGGACTCAGCCGATCGGTGTGAGGCGTCCCTGGACTGATCCCGATCACGGGGCCAGCGCGCAGATCGCCTCGATCACCTGAGCCAGGCTCTGTTCGGTCGAGTCGATCACCGTCACCCCCGGAGCGGCCTCGGTGAAGCGCGCCACGGTCGAGTCGTCCCGGTCGCGCCGGATCACCTGATCGGTGACGGCGGCCTGGTCGACCTCGCCGCCGAGCTCGGCCTGCCGTCGGGCCACCCGGGCGGCCGGATCGGCGACCAGCAGCACGCGTACGTCGGCGTCGGGCGCCACGACCGTGGTGATGTCGCGCCCCTCGGCGACGATCCCGCGCTCGGCGGCGCGGATCATCCGCTGCTGCTCGGCCACCAGGTGCTCCCGGACGGCCAAATTGGTGGCTACCGAGCTCACGGCCGCCGACACCTCGGGCTCACGGATCGCCCGGGTCACGTCGTGTCCGTTGATGGCGATCCGCGGAGACCGCGGATCGACGCTGATGTCGAAGGTGGCGCCGCTGACCAGGGCCGCGACCGCGTCGGTGTCGGTCCGGTCGACGCCGAGGTGCAGAGCGAGCCAGGTCACCGCCCGATACATCGCCCCGGTGTCGAGGAAGTCGAGCCCGAGCCGCGACGCCACCCCGCGCGCCGTGCTCGACTTGCCCGAGCCGCTCGGCCCGTCGATCGCCACCACCAGCGGCACAGTCGACCCCGCCTCTCCTCCGCCGATACGCCGTCGGCCAGCCTAGCGGGACGCGCGCGCGCAGCTTGCGGAGCAGGACCTGCTGACTATGCCCGACCCGCATCGACGCTGCGCGCCGGCGAGTGCAGGAGCGCGCGGTGAAACACGCCTAATGGGGGTGTAACAGGTGCCGGTGCGGCAGTCTGTTGCCCAGATCCCGTCGGCGG
>NZ_BAABAB010000008.1:0-8178 GCF_039537205.1 Microlunatus ginsengisoli
CGAGGTTCTGGCCGTGACGGTCCGCGGCGGACAGGCGACGCGCCAGGGTCTGCCAGAACGGAGCCCGCAATACCGCCGGCTCTTCTTCGCGGAGCAGGTCGAGCACCGCCGCGGGTAGCGGCGCCGGCGGGCCAGCAGTGGTTTCGACCTGGTGTTCCAGCTCGACCTGGTAGTTCCGTTCCCGAGATGGTGGGAGGACCGTGCCGGTCGGGATGGGGTCGGTGGTAGGGATCGCGGTGGCGGCCCGCCAGACGGCGAGGTCTCGCCACAGTCGCCGGTTGTGGCTGACCGGTTCGGCCCACCGTGGCGTCTGGACGGTGAGGGTGGCCTGGTCGGCAACCTCGGCCGCGTAGTAGGCGACCAGTTCGGCCCGCGCGTTCAGGTAGGGACCCCAGAGGGGATGGTCTTTGACCGCTTCGGGCGTCGCCCGGAGCCAGGGCAGCGGGCCGGCGCCGGCGAACAGGTCGGTGTCGTCGAGCCGCCAGCCGAGCACCGCCGCGACATCTTGGGCGTCGCCGAGGTCGCGCTGGTCGCGGACCTCCCGCAGCCGCGCGATCGGATCCTCACCGGAGACGGCGACGATGGCGAGCATCATCCGCAGCTGCGGCCACCCCCCGCAGCCGGTGATCCCCGGCTGCAGCTCTTCGGCTTGTTCTTCGATGATCCGCAGCTGGTCGGGGCCGGCCAAGTCTTCGGCGGCCGCGTACACGCCGTCGAGGTAGCGCAGCGCGTGCTGGCGAAGCAGATCCTGCGGTGACGCGGCGAGGCGTTGGGTGGTCGACGCGGACTGTTCGGTGCCGTCGTGTTCGAGAATCCCGTGCAGGATTTCGGCGCCGGTCGAGGGCCGGACGATCTCGGGCCGGACCCGGTTGTGCGGGTCCCCGTCACCGGCGGTCCGCACATACACGTGGTTGGCGAACCGGCCACGGCTCAACGCCACATACGCGGTCTGCCGGTCCTCGGTGCCGTCGAGCAGGACGTGGCTGACGTCGACGGTGGAGCCTTGCGCGGAGTGGACGGTGACCGCGTAGGCGTGGTCGACGTGGACGCGGACGTAGTCGGCGTCGAGCCAGGTGATCTTCCGGCTGCGCTCATGGCTGACCTTCAACCGGCCACGCCGGTCGACCGCGACCACAGTCCACCGATCGCCGTTCTTCACAAAATCGGTCGCCGACAGCCGGTTCCGGCGGTCGTTGCGGCGGGTCAGGACCCGGTCCCCGACCGCCGCCGGCAGCCCGGTCCGCAACACCACCTCCGGCCCAGCGGCATCAACCAGCCCTGCACCGATCCGCCGTTCCCGGGCCTTCTCGTTCAACCGGGCGGTCGTTTCGCGGGTGGCGGCGATCATCAGCGCCGACCGGCCGTTGGTGGTGTCGGCCCACCAAGCGTCGACGATCGCCTCGGTCGGATCGCCGGTGTCATGGAGCCGGCCGCGGTCGAGGTAGAAGCCGACCGCGGCCGGGTCGCCGTCGCGGACCGCGAGGGTGGCGGCCGCTTCGGACGGGTCGACGAACCGCATCAGCTCGGCCAGGGTCGCCGACCCGGCGGCCTCCTGGATGTCGCGGAGGACACCGCCGGCGGCGACGGCGGCGAGCTGCCGATCGTCACCGATCAGCCGGACCGAACCGCCCCGGGCGATGACGAAGTCGATCACCGCGGCGAGTTCGGTGGTGCCGGCCATCCCGGCCTCGTCGATCAGGACGAGGGTGTCGGCGTCGATCGCATCGACCCACTCCGCCAACCCGATCTCCGGTTTCGACGCGGACAGGTTCAGCAGGAAGTCGAGCTTGGCAAGGGTTTCGACGGTGCCGTCGGGAACCGCGGCCCGGAGCTCGTCCGCGGCGACCGCTGACGGTGCCAATCCGATGACGGTGCCGCCGGAGTCGACCCAGGCCCGGGACAGGGTCCGCATCGCGGTCGTCTTCCCGGACCCGGCCGGGGCGATCGCCAACTGGACCCGCTGCCCGGACCGGGCGAGCGCCTGCACCAGCTGCTGCTGACCGTCGTTCAGGGGTTGGCCGTTGGCTTCGGCCTCCAACAGCGCGAGACCGAGCATGGTGTCGTCGACGATCCGGCCGTCCCGCCGCAGGGCGTAGTCGACGATCCGTGCCTCCGCGTCGAGCACCGCGGTGGTGGTGTAGAGGCGGGTGTGTTTCGGCTCGTACACCGAGCTCCCGTCGCTGCGCCGCAGCTGGTCGGGAACATCGACAGCATCAGGCCGGGTCAATGGAACCGCGGCGTTGAGGACCCGGTCGGTGACCGCGGCGACGGCCGGGTCGATCACGTCACTGGGCAGGTTCAGCCCGCGGAGCTGCCGGTACGCCTCGGCCATCACATGGGTCGGCTGCCACCTAGCCCGGGACCTGGACACCGTCTCCGTCACGTACTCCGCGACACGGTCGAGGACCCGGTCATCGGGCAACCCCTCCCCCGCCACGTCCTGGTCGGGGGGCCGGCAGGCGTCCGTGGTGATCGCGTCGACGGCTTGGTCGGAGCCGAGCACGGCGACCGCCTGAGCCCTCCACACGCGGCGTTGGTCGGCGAGGGATCGGGGTTCGTGTTTGGCCTGCCGGGTGGCGAGGTTGGCTTGTTGGGCGAGCTGGATCATCTCCCGAGCCGTCGGCGCACGGCCGTGATCTTGGCCGAACTGGCGGGCCAGCCGGTCGGTTTCGGCCTCGATCTGGACCCGCCGCGACGACCACGCCTCCAACAACACCGCGGGCACGCCGACGATCTCCCGGACCGGCCGCCGGTCGGCCGCGGCGGTGACCTCCTCGAACTCGCTGCCGAGCCGTTCAGCGAGCTCGGCCTCGAGGTGGGAGTTGTAGTGCTCACTCACGGTGACCATCGCCCGGTACAGCGCGGCCCCATCGAGTGAGAGCCAGGCCCCGTCGGTCCGGTCTTGGACCTTGTTCGCGATCGCGACGTGGGTGTGCAGGTTGGGGTCGCCGTTGCGGGAGTCGCGGTGGGTGAACGCGGTCGCGACGATCCCGGTGACCTCGGTCTGCCGGACGCCCTGGGCGCCGCGGCGGGTGTGCGCGACCTCGGCCTCCAGCCACTGCAGGGCGTGGTCAACGGCGGCCTCGTGCGCGGCTTCGATCTGTTCCGCGACCGGCCGGGGGGCGACCGCCCACAGGGTGCTGACGCTCTTCACCGGGGTGAACGTGACGTCGAAACCGGCGACGGCCTGCGCCGGCCGGCGGGACTGCCGGGTCACCCAACTGGTGAATTCCTGGGCGTCCGCGGGTGGCCTTCCGTGCGCGTCTTCGAACGTCGCCCGGCCGACCTCGGTGCGGATCGCGGCCCGGACGTCCTCCGGCACCGGGTGGTTGAGCCGGCGGCCGTGTTCGGCGTTGTAGGCCTGGTAGCGGCGTTGGGTTTCGATCAGGAACGGGGTCGGCTCCCCTGCCGTGACCGGATAGGCCCGGCCGAGCTGGGTGGCCTTTAACGCGTTCTTCACGGTGTCGCCGGCGGCGATCGCCGCCTTCTGCAACGCGTCGGCGTCGGGGTGGCGGCCCTCGCCGAACAGGGCCCGCATCTGCGCCTCCGACACGTGGTCGCCGACGTGGACGGTGCCGAGGCCGGTGACGCCGTGGCCGACCCATCGGCCGGGCCGTTCACCTTTCTCGGTGTAGTAGTCGGCCAGCGTGGACCGGCCGCGTTGGGTGGAGTCGGTGACCGCGACCTGCCGGGTCAGGTAGGTGTATCCGTCCCCGGCGGTCAGCTTGTGCAGACTCGCGGTCACAGGCTTACTGTACGCTGATGATCCTGAGTGCAAGAGGTGTGTCGTACTTGAGGGGTCTGGCTGAATAGGTTCGGAGGCCGTACGATAGGGCGCAGGATGTGGATGGCCTGGCGGGCGTCGGGGGGCGCGATCGGGAATGCGATGGCGAGACGACGAAAGGTTGGGTGGGTGTGATGGTGAAGGCGTCGGAGGCGATGAGCGCACGGGTCAGGGCCCGGCAGGCGAAAGCCCAACTGGACGCGCAGCGCGCGGAGCAGGACCGGCTGATCGTGGATGCGGCGACGGAGTTCTATGAGGCCGGTGAGGCCCTGGTCGCCGCCCAGGCTGGGGCGGTGGCCGCTGAGGAGCGGCGCACGAAGTCGGTGGCGCGGTTGCTCGAGCTGGGCCAGACCGACGACGAGGTGGCCGTCTTGTGCGGGATCGCGGTCAAGGAGGTCCGCGAACTGCGGCGGCTGGCTGCGGCGGCCCAGTCCAAGCCGGCCGGAACCCGGCAGCGGGCGAGGTCATCGCGAGCGAAAGAACAGGTCCAGTCGTCGGAGCCGGATCCGGCCGGCGACGCGCCGGCCGTCCAACCGAGCAGCACAGCAGCATGACCGAACCCGTCTGGCTGCAGGAACTGGCCGAGCGCGGAGTGCTGCGTCGGGTGGAGATGGTCCGCGCCAGAATGCAGCGCTGGGGTCTGGGCGCCGGCGGCCCCGGCCACATCGACGTCGATGATCCGGCGAGCCTCGACCGTGCCCATCCGCGCTGTATGTCCGGGCAGACCATCCCGGGCCGGCCGGCTATGACGCCCGCATCGACGCCGAGGCCCGCAGGCTGGATCTACCGGCCGACGACATCGCCGAAGTCCGTCGCCGCGCTGACCTCACGCAGGCGCCCGACCCGACACCACAGGCCAGGGCCGTGTCCAACGCGTGGCGGTCGGACGTGACCGCGGCCGCGGAGGTGCACGCACAGGCCGACGTGGCGGCTCGGGTCGGGGATGTTCGTGTCGCGGACCCGCTACGGGAGGAGGAGATCGAACTGCTCGAACGGGTCGACCCTGCCGAAGCCCAGGCGGCACGTCGAGAGGTCGGCGGGCGGATGGACTGCACGCACCGGCGACCCGAACGGGCGGCAGCTCAGCCGGCGCCGGGCCGGCAGCTGGGACGATCGGTCGATGGCTCGGATTAGCCCCGGCGTCGCCGCCGTGTTGCGGGCGGCGTTGACCGACGCTGGGGTGATCGCCCGCTACCGGTCCCACATCGCCGCACTGACTGCTACCGGATGTCGGCTGTGGACCGGGGCGATCGCCGGGCGGGGCCATGCCCGGTTCTGGATCGGGGAGCTGCCCGACGGCCGGGACGCGGTCGTCCTCGGCCACCGGTTCGGGTACGGACTCGCGTTCGGGTACGACGAACTGATCCGCGTGAGCACGGTGCGGCACTACATCTGCGACAACCCGCTGTGTCAGACCGTCGACCATCTCCGGGCCGGCAGCAACGCGGACAACGCGCACGACTGGTCGACCCGACGCCACACCCCCGGCAGCCCCCTGCGTGACACCCGCGGCGCACTCGGCCGAGCCCGCGCCATCCGGGCCGCCGCCCGAGCCGACCAAGACCTTGCCGCGGCCGCAGCCGCCGGACTCCGGCCGGTCGACAGAGACCAACCCCCACTGCCCGACCTGGCCGTGCCCGACCCGCATGTGCCCGACCCGCATGTGCCCGACCCACATGTGCCCGACCCGCATGCGTTGGGGGAGGAAGCGTTGGAGCAGGTGACGACCCTGACCCTGCAACTGCAGGGACCCGACCTGCCGGGGGAAACCTACTTCGACAAGATCGGCCGGAGCGAGAACGCGAAACTGCGGGCGGAGGAGATCGTGACCGCGGACCTGCTGGCACCGCCGCCGGAGCTGCAGGATCTGACCGAGGACGAGAGCACCGATATTCTCCCGCACGACGAGGTCGACCAGACGCTGACCGAACTGCAGGCCGAACTGAAGAAACTCGCCGACGAGTAGCCCTCCCCCACCCGGGGTGTCGACCAGACTGAACTCGACGAGCCCGCCCCCGTTGAACCCGGATCGTCGAACCCGTCACCGTCGCACCAGGGCCCGTCGGGTCGGTGGGATCGGCGAGCGATGTTAGGTTCCGGCCGGTCGGGCAGGACGATCTGGCGCCGTCGGGTGCCCGGGCCCGTTGGCGGCGAACGTGGCCGCGATCGAGGTGCTGCGCCAGCTCCAGGCTGAGGACCGGCCGGCGAGCCCGGCGCAGCGGGCGGTGTTGGCGCGGTGGGGGTCGTAGGGTGCGCAGGGTCTGCTGGTGCTGCGGCGCCGCGAACCCGACCGCGAAGCGGTCGTTCCGTGGCCGGGTGGGAACAGGCGGTCGACACCGAGCTCCACGGCCGCCACGGCCGGAACGGTTCCGGCTGAACACGTGGTGGTTGGACCATCCTGAGATGGTGCTCGGCACCATCTCCGGATGCGAGGTCGGGATGCACGGGGTGATCGGGTCTGACCGTCGCCCCCAACCGGGCTCGAGAACCTCACCGGCGGTGAACGCCAGTCGTTGCAGCCCGCGCCACATCTCGGCGGCGACGGCGGGGTCGCGTTGTTGGGTCTGCGGGATCAGGCCCGGGTTCTGCTGTCCGCGGAGGCGGCGACGGCGGACGACACGCCGGGACTGGCCGAGCAGCGGACTGGGCTGCGCGCATTCTGGCAGGCCTACGTGGCCGGGTACGGGCCGGTGAACAGGTTCACCCTCCGCCCGATCGGGAAGCTCGATGACGCTGGGGGCGCTGCCGCCCTGGAAGCGTTCGACCCCGCGTCGCAGCAGGCGCAGCCTGGTGGGTTGCTGGTGTGCCGGCAGATCGAGCCGCGGCCGCAGATCCTGGGCGCCGACAACGCCCACGACGCGCTCAGCATCGTCCTCGACCAGCACGGTGTCGTCGATTTGGACGCGATCGCCCTGACCGGCCAGTCGGTGGCGGAGGCCCGAGCCGAGCTGGGTGAGGCGATCTGGCAGGACCCGGCCGCGCCCGGCATGTGGCTGACGCGGGCGGAGTACCTGTCCGGTGACGTCCGGGCCAAACTCGACCAGGCCCGCCGGGCGGCCGTCGACGATCCCGACCGGTGGGCCGGGCATGTGGCGGCACTCGGGCAGGTCATTCCGGCAGATGTCGGGCCCGGTGGCATTCACGCGCGGCTGGGTGCGGTGTGGATCTCGGCGGATGATCATCGACGGTTCCTGGCCGAGCTGCTCGATCAGCCGCGGGTCCGGGTGGCCCCGGATCAGGCCCTTCGTCGAGGCATCCCACCGATGTGCCACCCGAGGCCCGGGTGGTCCGCGGCGGTCCGGCCGGCCGGTTCCTGGCGCCGGATCGTTGCCGCAAGTTCGTCATCCTGTCACCCAGGCCGGCCCGGATGAGTTACGAGCGTTCATCCTCGGTCGGTCAGGATGATTCGAAGGGCCGGGATCGTTGCGGCCGCATGATTCCGGTCCACAAAACACGACGGGAGCCGGTTCGATGAGGACCGATCGGTCCAGGCTGAAGGGTAGAACCACTATCGGGCTGCGCCGCTTGCTGGCATGGACGATGGCCCCCAGTAGCTGCGTCTGGGACGCCGAGCAGCGGCGCTATCGGCCGGCACCGGCAGCCGGTCGAGAGGCTGACACGGTGTTGGGGGTCGAGGTATGCCGACCACTGACAGCGGTCACCGACGCGAACAGTTGGGTGACCTCTTGGCCACGTCCTGAGCGCTATGCGCTCAGGCGCGGCACTGGGGCAAGCCTCGCGGATTTCGCTGCCCAGAATCCTCCTAGCTTCGCGGCGAGGGGCACTCATGATCAACAGGGTGCGCCGGTTCTACGGTCTTCGCCTTGCAGGGAACGGTTCCGTTGGCGATAGTGCTATATCTTCGCCCTGACCATCGGCACGATCGCATCGGTCAGCTCCGCCGGCGCTCGTCCCAGGAACGACGCGGTTGACGTTTGCGCTCTACCCTGAGGCACACCGCCATCATTCTCGACGATGCACGCCGTACCTGATCCGGCACGAGAACGGATCCTCTAACCTCGTGGTTTGCCGCCCAGTTCCTGAGCCCGGCGGCCATCCGTCCGGCTCAGGCCGACTCCGTCGGGCGTCGGTGGCGACCTGCAGCTGCGTGGGTCGGAGTAGACTGTAGGCACTTGCTCCCTGCAGCTTCCATCCCGGACTCTCCCGAGGACCAGGTGGAATCGCGGGGGTCATGTCCCTCCAACAGCTGGCTCACCCACTAGAACATGTCGAGCCGTCAACCGGGCCGGTCGGAGTGGCCCTTCCACGTTCGCCGGTATCGGAGCGTGTGTTGCGTCTCCGGCTGTCCCCGTCGATCGGGCAGGGCGCCCTGGATGGCGCCTGGTGGCCCTACAGCCGTGACCTCACCACAGAGGCGCTGGATCTGGTGGACC